>CALUWB010000029.1 GCA_944324375.1 Candidatus Gastranaerophilales bacterium
ATATTAACTAACACTCCTATTTATAACACTGCACATGTATTCTAAATCTTGTAAATATTTTTTTTGCTATTGTAACGGAAAAAGTTTACATAAAGTTACAATATAGCAATTTTTTTTGAATAAATAACTTTATATACTTGAAAGGTTAAGTGTATGGATAATTCTGTAAGCAACAAATACCCTAGTTATTCTGGTGTTAATATTACTTGTAATGTAATAGATCCAACAAAATTACCACCAGATTCCCCATTATTAAAGGCTCCACCTGTTTGTACAGTTGATCCTAATAATGGAGCTCAAGCAGGGCAATCATATCCAGGAAATTATTATATAAATAATTATGGAGGATGTCCTTATCCACCTTTTATGGGACCAATGGGGCCAATTCAGCCTCAACAGGGACAAAATACAAGAAAGAAACGTGTACAAGTTCTTACGGACCAATATATTAAAAATCTTGAGCAGTATTTAAATAGTCCTTCTGAAGATATGAGAAAATTTGCAGCTCAAGAAGTTCTTAAAAGATTAGATGAAGATAGAACAAGATATAATGATGCAGCATTAAATGCATTAATAAATAAAATGTTACAAGATCCTGCTTGCCATAAGGTTAAAGCGACAGCTTTAACTGCTTTAGAAACACAGCTTGCTCAAGGTAATGATACAACAGTTAAAATATTAACCAATATGGCAAATAATGATAAATCAAGAAATGGTGCAGATGCTGCAACAGCAGCCAATATATTATTAAAAATGTCATCACCTACAAAATTAGTTGATGTACCTGTATATAATAGTGGTAGTAAAGGAATAAGTGACTAATGAGAATCCCCGCAAGAATATCATCAACTTGGGCTCGTATTAAAGCTATACCAAAACTAGAATTAGCAGCAAAGGCTGCTGGTGTTATAGGTGTTGGTGCAATTCTTTATGACGCTCATTCATATGCAAAGCTTGATGCTTATGATAAAAAACATACTAAAAATGCAGATGCTGCATTGAAGTACTTTAATAATACTCAATATTTAACAAATAAGAGTCATGTAACTTCAAAGTTTAAAGATTTAATGTTTCGCTGGGAATTATCGAATCGTCTAAGAGGTGCTTGGAATGCAACAACAGGTTATGTTGGTAGCTTTTTAGGGAATACTTTTTCAAATATTATTCCATTAGCTGCATCAGTAGGAACTCTTGCATTTAAAGGTACTAAATGCAAAATTGCAGCTGGAGTTTTAGCATTGTCAACTCTTTATAATAGCTTAGCTCAAGGTTTTAGTCATATTAATACAAAAATATAAAATTTATTTTTATATCTCAAAATAAAAAGTCCTGATTTATTCAGGACTTTTTACTTAAATCAACTTTCATACCCAATTCTTACATTCTGTCGAAGATTTCAAAAATTGCATCTTCTGATAATCCAAGAGCTGTCATTTCATCAAAAGCAGCTTCAAAATCAGCCATATAACCTGCAATTCTGTCTTCTGCTCCCTTTGTTCCATCTACTGGTTTCTTTGCTGTAACTTTGATGTCAATATTTTTTGTTGCCATAAAAGTTAAAACATCTTCACCTGAAACTTGTTGTTCTGCAGGTTTGTTATCTCTTACTTCAGCTTCTTTTTTATCTTCTGCTTTTGCTTCCTCTTTTTTTGCTGGTTTATTTAATGCTGCCATTTGTTGTGCTGCGAAATTAATTTTGTTAAACTCCATAATTTTTACTCCTATAATCGACTTTCTTTCTATAGTTTCTACTACGGCATTTTTTTTTTAATCTTTAGTTTTTTTTATTTAATCGTTACAATTGTTTACAATTATAAGAGAGTTTTGTATAATACTTAAATAAAAGGAATTATGGCAATGGAACAACAAAGAATCCTTATTATTAGTTTAGGAGAATTAAAAGATACTATTTTTACCCTACCTCTAGTTACATCATTAAAAAGAGATGGACATATTGTTGAATTTTTGACATCAGAAAAAGGATTTGAAATTGTTAACAAAAATCCTTGTATTGATAGAGTATATCTTGCAGCTATAGAACAATGGCAAAAAAAAATGCCATACTTTGGCATTTTGGGAGATATCAAAGAAGTAGTAAATAAATTAAAGAAAAAAAAATATGATATTGCAATTGATTGTCAAATGTCATTTAGAAGTTTCCCATTTATATTACAATGTGGAGCAAAAAGAAGATTAACATATTCCTTTGCTCAAGGATTTTCATCTTTTGGGGCAAATGAATTCATTGATAAAAAAACTGATTTTAAGAATGTAAATACTCACAAAGTAGAAATAAACCTAAATTATGCAAGATACTTAAATATTGAAACAAAATATGCAGAATTTATATTACCAGAATTAAAATATCCATCAAAACTAAAAATGGATAAATTTTTAAATTTCTCAGAAGAAAGACCAATAATACTTCTAGCACCTGATATGAAGCAGGGAGAAACTGGTTGGCATCCAAAAAGTTGGGTTAATTTAGTTAGTAACATATCAACAAAATATAATTTAGTTGTTGTTGGTGACAATCAAGATAATTTTTTAGCAACAAAAATGTCTCATAAAAACTTATCTAATATGTGTGGCAAAACAGTATTGGAAGATTTAAGATATTTAATCTCAATATCTGATTTGATTGTATCAAATAATCTGGATACATCAGCAATAGCTTGGGCAATGAATAAAGAAAAAATTATTACCCTATCAACTAATATAATTCCAGGGTTATATAATCCATACGATTTAACAAATAAAAATGTAAGTTACACATCACTTACAGGTGAATTAGTTTGTCAACCTTGTAATAATATCATATGTCAAAATGGAACATATAAATGTTCACATACTCCAACAGTTGAAACAGTATTAAATACTATAAGTAAAGAAATGAATAAATAAACTTATTCTTCTATTTTCTTTCTTAAAGATTCATCAAGTTGTTCAATTTCATCATCTATTGAATCCGAAATATCACTATCCACTTCATCTGCTTCATTTTTCTTCATTTCTTCAACAACCATTTTAGCCATTTCAACAGCAATTTCGTGTCTTGTGCTGTCAGGGCAGTTTTGAAGCATACTAATAGCAGTTCTTAATGTCCCATCTAAATCATACCAACGATTTTGACGTGAGTCTTGTAAGTCAACTTCAGTTTGAGAAATGATATCAGTTACATCTTCATATTGCGAATCTTCAATATTATGTTCCGTAATTATCTTAATTAAATTTAGGGCAATCTTAATCTGCGTATCATCGTCAGATTCTTCTAAAGTTTTCATTGCAGAAGATAACACAGGGTCTTTATCATACCAACGTCTTGCACTAGTAGTAAATTCTTCTTTCATCCTTGTTATCTCCTTTCTATTTAAGTTCCAGCTAACTAATTATACAATAGGATAGATAATTTGTAAATTATAAATGTTTAGGTTAATATACAAGGTAACGACTGTATTTGAAAGAGATTGGAAGAATATATGCTAATTGTAATGAGAGAACATGCCTCACAGGCTTGTGTTGATAGAGTAATTGATTTTATTGAAAGTAATGGATTTGAAACGCACTTATCAACCGGGAAATTACATACAGTAATTGGTGCTGTAGGTGATAAAGTTATTGATCCAAGAAATATTGAATTACTAGATGGGGTTCAAGAAGTAATCAAAGTTTCTTCTGGATTTAAGTTAACAAGTAGAATGTTCCAATCAGAAGATTCAATAATAGAAGTTAACGGAATCAAATTTGGTGGAAAACATACAGGAATAATTGCTGGTCCTTGTACTGTAGAAAATTATGACCAAATGGATAAAACAGCAGAAGCTTTATCAAAATCTAATGTTAAAATTTTAAGAGGTGGTGCATTTAAGCCAAGAACTTCTCCTTATGCATTCCAAGGATTAGGAGAAGAAGGTTTAAAAATCATTAGAAGTGTTGCTGATAATCATGGTATGGCTGTTACATCAGAAATAATGGATACTTCTCAATTAGACATGTTTGAAAAGTATGTTGATATTTACCAAATAGGTGCTAGAAACATGCAAAATTATAATTTATTAAAAGAAATGGGACATGTTAATAAACCTATTGTCTTAAAAAGAGGACTATCTGCAACATTTGAAGAATTGCTTTTATCTGCAGAATACATTTTATCAGGTGGAAATAGAGAAGTAATTCTTTGTGAAAGAGGTATTAGAACTTTTGAAAAATATACCCGTAATACTTTAGATTTATCTGCAATTCCTGTAATTAAAAAATTAAGTCACTTACCTATAATAATAGACCCAAGCCATGGAACAGGATTAAGAGATAAAGTTGCACCTATGTCAAGAGCAAGTGTTGCAGCAGGTTGTGACGGGCTTATAATTGAAGTTCATTATAACCCTGATATTGCAATATGCGATGGTGCTCAATCGTTATATCCTGAACAGTATGATGAATTATATAAAGAATTAAAGCAAATCGCTCCTATTGTTAATAAAGAAATATATTAATTATTGTTAATTTTATTTAAATAACTAGCAAAAAAATATATTATATGCTTTATACCAATATGGTAAATTTTGTACAACAAAGTATTAATACTTATAATATTAATAATTCCAAAGTATCTACTAATAATATTCGTAGAGCATTTATTCCTAATTTAAATAATCAAAAACAAGATATATATTTTAAAGGATTAAGTAAGCCTTATAATATGTCTAAAGCAAAAAAACAAGAAGATATTCCAGAAGATGCAAATATTTTCTTATTTAACTGTAAAAGTACAGTAAATTTACCAGAAGGACGTTCAGCTAAAGAATGTATTCTAACTGATAAAGGTTTTGGTTTTTGGGCAAGATTTTTTGGTAGTGATGATGCTAATAAGATGTTATTAAAAAATAATGATGTTGAATATGCTCATGGCGATTTAACAGGAGAAAAGAAAACTTGTGGAGTTATTGAAGTAGATAATTCAAATGTAAACCAAATAGAAAATGTTACAATGGTTCGTTTAAAAAATAATGCAAATGTTAATTTTATTGATAATGTTGATGAAATAGACGCTTTTGATTCCACAATGGGCGATGTGAAAATAAAAGGTGCTATACATTTAAATGGAAATACAAAATCTGATAAGTTGAAAGCTTATACGGTTGTTACTTATCCAGGAGATATTGTAAACAACAGTGAGTCTAATTTTTTAGCTTGTAAAGAAGATATAAACCAACCTGATACTTATTCGCAAGTTAATAATGCAAATGCTAGTATTGCTGCTGATATTACTCAAGCTAAAATAGGAACATTAAAAACAGGTGATCTAATCTTTAATAATTCTCAAGGAAATCATGTTGAAGCAAATTATGGTGTCGAATTTAATAATTCAGTAGTTGATTATTTAAAGATTGGAACAGTAAAAAGAATGTCTGGATGTAAAATAAAAAAATTCGACTTAATTAATACTGGTAATGATATAAAATTCTATGATAAAGTTCAAATAGATGAATTAAATTTATCTAATGATGAAGCAAAATTATTTATAATACCAAAACCTTCTTGGGGAGAAAAATCTAATAATTATATTAAAACATTAAATATAAAAAATGATTACAAATGCCCAAGTCCTCGTCCTAGAATTAAAATACAAGGACCTATAAATATTGATAAAGTTGTATTTTATAATAATTTTGGGGTGTTAGAAGTTACACAAAAAGAAAACCATGAGAAACCTATATATGTAGTTAATGGTATTGTAAAATATAATGTTCCAACCGAACCAATTCCAGATTGTGATGATTTAGATATATAGATTGAAAAATTTAAATATTAAATATTTTTCTTGTACCTTCTTCGTGATATACTCCACCACCACATATAGTTTCAATAACTTTAAGAGAAAATTCTCTTGCTGCATCTTGATGGTTTAAAAAGAATTCTCTATTAGATAAATGTTTGATTTTAAAAATGGCATTTTGCATTTTATCAGCTGGAATATATAATGATGCTACCTCATTATCAAGAAGCCTTTTCATCTCTTCTTTTCTATCTGAAACACCTTCCATAATTTCATAATAATTCCCATTAATAGCCATAATACGGCCAGAAAATAGAGGTTGATTATTTTCTCTAAATAAAGCTTGTGGTTCATAATTACATCTTGTTGTTAAACTAATTTTATGCCATAAAATATTTATTGTAATTATAGTTTTTTGAGGGTCGTGTTCAACATAAATAGCTTCTGAAGATACACCTCTAGATGAAAATGATTTTTTTAATGACTCTATTATTGCTTTAAGATTTTCAATTGCATCATTAAAAATTTCAGCAGTATTCATGGTCGCTTTTTGATAATCCAAAAATTGTTTATACATATGTGTTGACACAAGACTAACTCTTTCTTGTATCAAAGAATTCTTTCTGTAGTTGGATTCAGTATTATCAAAATTTTCGTAATTACTAGCCAAATCTATAATTTCTCCACTATGTTCATTTTACAATCAAAAATTCTTTTTTGTAAATAATTATAAAAGATTTCTTTACAAACATGAATAGATACTAAGGTTTATTTATTTTAATTAAAATTTATAGAAATAATTAATGTTGTTTATGTTAATATATGTATTGAAGGAGAAAATATAATGGGTTTAACATCATATTTGGGTATAGATGTAGGGTCAGTGACTACAAAATTAGCTTTGGTTGATGAAAAAGGTCAATACATTGATTCTTATATGTTAAAAACTGCAGGTAAACCTGTTGCAGCTGTTCAATTAGGCTTAAAACAAATTTTAGAGCAAGCAAAAACAGCTGGAAGAAACTATGATATAATGGGAGTAGGAACAACAGGTAGTGGACGAAATCTTGCAGGTGCTTTAGTAGGAGCTGATGTAGTAAAAAATGAAATTACAGCTCACGCAGTTGCTGCTGCTACTTATATCCCAGGAGTTCAAACAATTCTTGAAATTGGTGGACAAGATAGTAAAATTATAATTCTTAGAGATGGTATTGTAACAGATTTTGCAATGAATACAGTATGTGCAGCAGGAACAGGGAGTTTCCTTGATCACCAAGCTCAAAGATTAAATGTTCCTATAGAAGAATTTGGTGAAACAGCATTAAAGTCCGAGAATCCTGCAAGAATTGCTGGACGTTGTGGCGTTTTTGCTGAAAGTGACTTAATTCACAAACAGCAATTAGGTTATCCTGTTGAAGATTTATTATATGGACTTTGTCAAGCATTGGTAAGAAATTATTTAAGTAACTTGGCTCTTGGAAAAGAAATTTTGCCAACTGTATCCTTCCAAGGAGGTGTTGCAACAAATTCTGGCATGGTTAAAGCCTTTGAAGAAGAATTACAAACAGAAATAGTTGTACCTAATCATCATCAAACAATGGGAGCAATAGGAGCAGCTTTACTTGCAATGGAAAATCATCAATATACAGAAACACCGACAACATTTAAAGGTTGGAATGTTGGTGATATGCAATTCCAATCAATTACCTGTCAGTGCAATGGTTGTTCTAATAATTGTGAAGTAATCACAATTGTTGAAGGAGAAACAGAACATCAACATGTTGAAAATATTAAAGATATTAAAGGTAATATTATTGCTCGTTGGGGTGGCACTTGTGGTCGATGGGATATTAATTAAACGATTATAAATAATAATAAAAAGCTGAGTATATTAAACTCAGCTTTTTATTGTAAGAACCAATTACATTTATCCTCTGAACAAAATTCTTTTTCTAAATCTGACATAAAATTCTTTCTTGTCATTTCAAAAGTTATTGGTGTTATAGATATTTTATTTTTTCTAATCGTTGCAATATCCGTATTCGCATCTTCTGGTTCGCTTATTAGTTCTCCTGCCATCCAATAATAAGTTTTACCTCTTGGGTCAATTCTTTTTTCATAAGTATCAGTAAACATTCTTCGCCCTAATTCTGTTATTGCTATTCCTGCAATATCTTCTTTTTCTAGGCCTGGAATATTTATATTTAAAATAGTTTTATCTGGGATTTTATATGTATCTAATTGTTTTACAACTTTCACAATAAATTCTGCAGCAACTTTAAAATCTTCAGGTTCAGAACGTAAACTAGCTAATGAAGTAGCTATACTAGGAACACCTAACATTGAGCCTTCTATTGCACAACTTACAGTTCCTGAGTAAAGTATATCTGCACCTAAATTAGGACCATGATTTATACCGGAAATAACTAAATCTGGTTGTTCTTCTGGCGATAGAATAGCGTTAATCGCTATTTTAACACAATCTCCAGGAGTTCCTGTTGTCATCCAGCATCTTTTAGCTCCATACAAAGGCTCTACTTCTTCAACTCTTAAAGGAGTGTGCAAAGTTAATGAATGTCCTGCAGCACTTCTTTCTCTATCTGGAGCAACAACATAAACATTGTAATTTGGCGATAATGCTTCTATTAAAGCTCTTATCCCATTGGCAACAATCCCATCATCATTTGATAATAATATGTTCATTGAATTCCTTTCATAATCCCTACATATAAAAAGGGGGTAAGCATATTATAACCCCCTTTTATTTTATTTAAATTAGCTTATTATATACTTAATTCCTGTTCTAATTTTAAAAGTATATCATCGATTTTTGAAATATCTTTAATTCCACCTTGTGCAAAGTTTGGTCTTCCACCACCATTTGCCCCAGAAGCTTTTGCGATTTCTCCAACAATCTTTCCAGCATTTACACCTTTTTTAACAAAAGAATCAGAAACTTTTGTTAATACCATTCTAGGTGATACAAGAATTAAAATACTTTCACCAAGTTTATTTGATAAAAACTCAACGCCAGCTTTAATTGAATCATTATCCATTTGCTCAATTTTAGAAATAAATAATTTACCACCATCAATATCTTGAGCCTTTGATATGAATGAATTAAATTTCCCTCTAGCATTTTCAGATTTCAAATCTACTATTTCTTTTTGTAGAGATTTATTTTCTTCCATTATTTTATCAACTCTTTCTTCAACTTCATCAAAGTGAACTTTGAATTTCGTAGAAAGTTTATCAATTTCTTTAATTTTTGCGTTTATATAATCTAAAGCTGCACTTGATACAACAGCTTCAATTCTTCTAGTTCCTGCAGCAATTGCTCCTTCGGAAATTAATTTTATTATTCTTAAATCTCCAGTATTGCCGGCATGTGTTCCTGCACAAAACTCTTTTGAAATACAAGGATCTCCAATACTTACAACTCTTACTGTATCACCATATTTTTCTCCAAATAGTGCAACAGCTCCTGTAAGTTTTGCTTTTTCAATATCCATAACTTCTGTATGAACATCTAATTTTTGGTTAATCCAATTGTTAATAATATCTTCTGTTTTTTGAAGTTCATCTGGAGTCATAGCTCTTGAGAATGTAAAATCAAATCTCATTCTATTTTCTTCTACTTGAGAACCGGCTTGCTTAACTTCATTACCTAAAACTTTAGTTAAAGCAGCTTGAAGCAAGTGAGCTGAAGTATGATGAACTCTTATTTCAGAACGTCTTTCTGAATCAATTACAGCTTTAACATTTTCATTCAATGTTATTTCGCCGTTTATTAACTTTGAGCGATGAACATATAAATTATTAACTTTGAACGTTGTTAAAACTTCAGCTTTCATTGAATTATTTTCAATAATTCCACTATCTCCGACTTGTCCCCCACATTCAGCATAGAATGGAGTTTTATCAAGTACTATATCAACAAGCCCATCTTCACAATCAATTGTTGCAATTATTTTTGCATCTTCTGTTGAATCATGTTCATAACCTAAGAAATTAGTAGAGCCAAATTCATTTTCAATAGCAACATATTTTAAATCATCTGTTAATGAAATCTTTTGTGTTGCAGCTTTCGCTCTATCTTTTTGTTCTTGCATTGCTTTTTTAAATCCGTCTTCATCAACTTTTAGGCCATTTTCTTCTGCTATTTCTTTTGTTAATTCAAACGGGAAGCCAAGAGTATCATATAATTTAAAAGCATTTTCGCCATCAATATCTTGTTTTTTAGCAATAAAGTCTTCTAATAATTTATAACCTCTATCAAGAGTTTTATTAAATCTTTCTTCTTCTTTCTTGATAGTATCAATAATTTTGTTTTTATTTTGTTCTAATTCAGGATATGCTTCCTTATAATTATCAACAACTACATCAACAAGTTTGTATAAGAAAGGTAATTCCATACCCAAGATTTTACCGTGTCTTAATGCACGTCTTAGAATCATTCTTAATACATAACTTCTTCCTTCGTTCCCAGGGATAACTCCATCCGAAATCATGAAAGATACACATCTTACGTGGTCAGTTATAATTCTAAGAGAAATATCAGTTTTTTCTGACTTTTTATATTCAACACCTGACATTTTACAAACTTCATCAAGAATTGGTCTTAATAAATCAGTTTCAAATGTTGAGGTAACACCTTGGCAAACCATTGCAATACGTTCTAAGCCCATGCCAGTATCAACATTTTTCTTTTCTAATGGAGTGTGATTGCCTTCTTCATCTTGGAATAATTCCGTAAATACAAGGTTCCAAATTTCAACCCATCTATCGCATTCGCAAGTATCGATACCACAGTCTGGAGAACATTTGAATTGTTCCCCTAAATCATAGTGGATTTCAGAACAAGGACCACAAGAACCAGTTGCACCAGGAGGCCCCCAGAAGTTATCTTTTTTCCCTTTTCTTTTAATTCTATCAGGAGATATTCCAACATCTTTTGTCCAAATTTCAAAAGCCTCGTCGTCAGTTTCGTATATGGTTATCCAAAGTCTGTCTTTATCTAATTTTAAATAATTAGTTATAAAATCCCAAGCCCAAGGAATAACTTCTTTTTTGTAGTAATCACCAAAAGAGAAGTTCCCCAACATTTCAAAGAAAGTATGATGTCTAGGAGTTCTACCAACATTTTCAATATCAGAATCTTTTCCACCTGCTCTTGCGCATTTTTGACAAGAAGTAGCTCTTGCAGGATTATATGGTGGTTGTTCATATCCTAAAAATATTGGTAAAAATTGTAACATCCCTGCAGTAGTCAACAATACAGTTGGATTATCAGGGACTAATGATGAACTTTCTACAATAGTATGTTGATGTTTTTCCTTGAAGAAATCAAGGTACATTTTTCTTATTTCACTTCCTTTAAGCATTTTATATTTCCTTTACTGACTAATATTTTATTTTAATTTTACCTTAAAAAAATATCTTGGTAAAAAATAATGTTTCAATTGTAAATTTTTTTAGCAAAAACAGTTGAAAAGTGTAAAAACAACAGTTATAATGAAAGTGTATAAAGGAGTATAAATTTAATGGCTGACGTATCAGCAATGATGATGAATTTAAGCTTAATGCAAACAGCTTTAAATTCAGCCCCACAATCACCAGTTTCTAAGTTAAATGATGCTACAGTTAATGTTTCTGGAGCTTCAGGTTCTTCGGATCAAGGTGTATATGCTGTAAAAGGTGACTCTCTTTATAAAGAAGAGATGGATACCAATACAGATGGTGTGGTAACGAATGCAGAGATGGCTGCATATTATGCAAAAATAGCAAGTGATTACGGTGGTAATGTTCCAACTATGGGAAGTACAACAAGTAATGTTGTTACCACATCTCAAGCTGCAAATGCATATATGTCTAATGAAGCTGCATTTTCAGCTCCTTATACTTCGTTAATAGAAACAGAGGCATAATTAATTAGCTAATAATAATGTAAATGGGATGGTATTTTATCATCCCATTTTTGTTGTAAAGATTAATTGCTTATAAACTTTACACTAAGTCTGTTTATGCTAAAATATTGATATTAAGGGAAGAAGGAGAAGGATTTTGAGTCAACAAAATATATTTGAAGATGGAAAGATAGTTCCGGTTAATATTAGAGAAGAGATGAAACGTTGTTATATTGATTATGCGATGAGTGTAATTGTAGGTCGTGCTCTTCCTGATGTAAGAGATGGTTTAAAGCCAGTTCATAGAAGAATTTTATTCGCAATGAACGAATTGGGTATGACACCTGATAAGCCATTTAAGAAATGTGCTCGTATCGTAGGTGAAGTATTAGGTAAATACCATCCTCACGGTGATACAGCTGTATATGAAGCTTTAGTTCGTATGGCTCAAGATTTTTCAACAAGATATTTAACAGTAGATGGTCATGGTAATTTTGGATCTGTCGATGGTGACGGAGCAGCTGCGATGAGATATACAGAGGCTCGTATGCATAAAATTACTACATCTATGTTAGCAGACATTGATAATGAAACTGTTGACTTTGTGCCAAACTTTGATGGTTCATTGCAAGAGCCTTCAGTTCTACCTGTTAGATTACCAATGCTTCTATTAAATGGAGTTTCAGGTATTGCAGTTGGGATGGCTACAAATATTCCACCTCACAACTTATCAGAAATAGTTGATGGTACTATTGCTTTAATCGACAATCCAAATATTACTGTTGAAGGCTTAATGGAATATATCAAAGGACCTGATTTTCCAACAGCTGCTACAATTGTTGGTTTGAATGATATTAAACAAGCTTATGAAACAGGTCGTGGTTCTATAAAAATGTCGTCAGTTGCAACTATTGAAGAAATTGCAGGTGGAGGTGGAAGGCAAGCTAGAACTGCTATTGTTGTGACAGAAATTCCTTATCAAGTTAACAAGGCAATGTTAATCGAAAAAATTGCAGATTTAGTTAAGGAACAAAAAATCACAGGTATTTCAGATTTAAGAGATGAGTCTGATAGAACTGGTATGAGAATTGTTATTGAACTTAAGAGAGATGCAAAGCCAGAAGTTGTTAAAAATAATTTATTTAAATATACTCAATTAGCAACAACTTTTGGTGTAAATATGTTAGCTCTTTGTGGGCAACAACCTAGATTAATGAATTTATATGAAGTATTAAGTGAATTCGTTGAGCATAGGGTTGAAATAGTAACAAGAAGAACAATTTATTTCTTGAAGAAAGCAAAAATTAGAGCTCACATTTTAGCAGGTTTATTAATTGCATTAGGTTCATTAGATGAAGTTATTGAATTAATCAAAAAATCAAAAACAACAGATGATGCAAGAGTTGGCTTAATGAACAGATTTGGTCTTGATGTTGATCAAGCAAATGCTATTCTTGAAATGCAATTAAGAAGATTAACAGGCTTAGAACAAGATAAAATCAAAGCTGAATATGATGAATTACAAAAGAAAATCGCAGAATATGAAGAAATTCTAGCTGATAGACAAAAAGTACTAAACATTATAAAAGCTGAATTATTAGAAGACAAAGAAAAATATGGTGATGATAGAAAAACTCAAATTGTTCCAGAACAAGGCGAAGTTACTATTGAAGATTTGACACCAAATACTCCAATGGCTGTATTTATCACACATCAAGGATATTTAAAGAGAATTAGTTTAGATACATTTGAACGTCAAAATAGAGCAACTCGTGGTAAGAGTGGAATGAAAACAAAAGATGATGATGATATTCAACATTTCTTTACAGCTATGATGCACGATAAAGTTTTATTCTTCTCTTCAAAAGGTGTTGTATATAGTCTAAATGTTTATGACTTCCCTGAAGGTGGGCGTCAAGCAAAAGGTTTACCAATTGTTAATGTATTACCAATTGAACAAGATGAAAAAATTACAGCAGTTGTACCTGTAAGTAATTTCTCTCACGATGCAAACCTTATAATGTTGACTCAAAAAGGTTATATTAAACGTATTGAATTAGATAATTTCTCAAATATTAGAAGAAATGGTATTATTGCAATCTCACTTGAAGAAGGTGACAGATTAAACTGGGTAAAACTTTCTACCCCACATGATGAAATTATCATAGGTACAGCTTGTGGTATGGCAATAAGATTCCCAATTGAAGATTTAAGACCTTTAGGTCGTAGTGCTAGAGGTGTTAATTCAATGAAATTAAGATCAGGCGATACAATTATTGGCTGTGATATTGTTCCTCAAGATTATGATGCAGATTTATTAGTTGTAACTTCTGATGGTTTTGGAAAACGAACTAAATTATCAGAATTTAGAACTCAAAACAGAGGTGGTATAGGTTTAATAGCTACTAAGTTTAAATCATCTGTGTCAAGATTAGTTGCTTTAACAATTGTTGATGAGAATGACGAAGTTATGCTTGTAACAGCAAATGGTATTGTAACTAGATTAAAAGCTAATTCAATATCTCAACAAGGAAGACCTGCAACAGGTGTAAGAGCACAAAACTTAGTTGATAATGATACAGTCGTATCTGTAGACAAAATTGTAAATCCAGCAAAAGATGAAAATGAAACAGAAGATGCACAAAGCACAAAAGAAGAAACATCTGCAGGAAATGATGATTTTACACAAGGTACTTTAATATAAATAAGAGGAAATTATAAAATATATGAATAATAGATATAAAGATAAGGAAGAGTATACTTCATTTCTTGAACATATAAAAGAAGAAAGAGAAGATTCTTCCAATTTTGCAAAATCTTTATTAAGTTTTGTATTAGGAATGTGTTGCGTTCTTGCGTTCACATTATGGTTTATTCATCAAGAAAATTTAGTAAAAACTGTTTTTGGAGAAGATTCTGCAATTACTGATGAATTATTAGGTTGGGCAGATGCAATAAAAAATCGAGGACGTAAATCTTTTAATTTACCTACTTTAGGTAGGGCTAAAAACATATTATTATTAGGTGTGGATTCAAACGGAGAAGGTACTGATAAATGGGAAGGGACAAGAACGGATACAATTATATTAATGAATATTGATCCTGGATCTCATTCAGTAAATGCTATCTCAATTCCTCGTGATAGTAAAGTTTATATTGATGATCACGGTATAAATAAGATAAATTCTGCTCACGCATTTGGTGGGATTCGTCTTTGTAAGAAAACCATAGAAGAAACTCTTGGTATAAAAATTGATAATTATATAATGGTGCATGATGATGCCGTAAAAGATATTGTTAATGTATTAGGTGGTGTTCCAATATATGTAGAAAAGAGAATGAATTATGATGATTATAGTGGTAAATTACATATTCATTTAGATAAAGGAATGCATGTATTAGATGGCACTCAAGCTGTTGGATATTTGAGATTTAGACATGATGGTTTAGGCGATATCGGAAGAACTCAGCGTCAACAATGGTTTTTAAAAGGTTTGTTGGAAAAAATTAAGTCTCCTCAAGCATTGGCAAAACTACCTGAAATATTAAATGTTACACGAGAAGATGTGAAAACAGATATGTCAGTGTATGAGTTATCTCAATTGGCTAATGCTGCAAGAGCATTTAATGAAGGGAATATTCAAATTGCGACTTTACCAGGAGCTCCAAATCAACATGGTTATATAAGTTACTGGATTTTAGATCCTGAAAAAGTTCAAGAAGTTGTTGATAAACTTATCTATAGAGAAGAAGCAAAATCTGATACAATGTCTGATATAGTAGCAGGTATTATGTATTCTTCATCTCGTTCTGATGATGCAAAAGAAATGAAATCTTTATTAGAATCTTTAGGGTTTAAGGTAAATTGTTTAGAAATGCAATCTTTGCCTCATTCTCAGTTTATTGTACATAATAATAAACTTACGAATAGTATGTACAATGATATAAAAAGACATATTTCATCATTAGATAAAGCACAATATGTATATGATCCAGTTAGAAATTATTGTGTAAATAGTGATTTTACAATAATTTTATCTAATAAATAAGAGGAAGATATAATATGTCAATAATAATAATGATATTGCTTTTAAGTTTTCTTGTATTAATACATGAATTAGGTCATTTTCTTGCTGCAAAAGCGTTTGATATGAAGGTTGATAAGTTTGGATTTGGCTTACCATTAGGTCCAACATTATTTGAAAAGAAAATCGGTGAAACAACTTTTCTAATACACGCTTTATTATTAGGTGGATATGTTTCATTTCCAGATGATGAAAAGAATTGTGATTTACCAGAAGATTCACCAGAGAGATTTGAAAACAGACCAATATATCAAAGGGCAATAGTTGTATCAGCTGGAGTTATTGCAAATGTAATTTGTGCATTTTTTTTAGTATTATTTTCAGCATTAATATGGAAATATTTGCCATCAGGAGTTTATAATATTGAAATAAATAAAATAGTAGCTCCTAAGGATGCATCTGTCTGGTCATCTGGTTTAAAAGCAGGTGACAAAATTATATCTGTAAATGGTACGGATATAACTAATACTTATTCCTTATTAAATATAATTCAATTAAGTAAGACAAGAGATAATTTAGTTGATATAAAAATTGTTGAACAAAATTATCAAAAGCTAAAAAAACTTAATCCAGCCTTAGGTAAAAATGAGATAATTCCTCCTGAAGTTGCAGTTAGATTACCAGAAGATTATTTACACGAAGCGCCAATTTCTCTAGATAAGAAAACAGCAATGGGTATTGTAAAGTATAAAGATAATCAAGTAAAATTATCTGATAATATTATATATTTAAGAAATGATTTATTGAAAACAATTAAAAATAATTATTATATATCAAATGGGCAATATACATTATATAATATAGCAGAGGCTATATCAGATAATGTTCATCCTCTAAATTTTGTAGTTAATAGAAATGGAAAATATTTGAAACTAAAACCAATATATCCAACAACAAATGGGGCAATAGGAGTTCAATTAAATTCAAAAGAAATCTTAAGAACAACAGATTCCTTTTTTGATGCCTTTAAAGGAAGTGTTAAATATTTATACCAAAATACTTATATGATGTTAGTTGGATTAGAACAAATTTTTACAGGCAAAGTTCCATTAAAAGATTTGCATGGTATTGTTGCAATAACAAAAGTTGGTGGTGATATTATTAATAATGATGGATTATTTTATGGTTTATTATTAACAGCAATAATATCAATGGATTTGGCAATCGTTAACTTTTTACCGATTCCTGCTTTAGATGGTGGGCAATTATTATTCTTAATAATCGAAAAAATTGCTGGTAGAAAAGTTGGTTCAAAAGTAATGGAAACAATAGCTACAATAAGTTTCTTTTTATTGATAGCTTTAATGATAATAGTAGTTTTTAATGATATTTGGGCATTAGTAACCCAAAAATTGTAATACAAAATTAACAAATACTCGACAATAGAGTTTGTTTCGGTTATCATACACTTACGAAAGCTGAAATATAGTAAAGGAGAAATAACAAATGCAAGTTATATTGAAAAAAGATGTTCAAAACCTTGGTGAAGCAGGTGATGTAGTAACAGTAAAAGATGGTTACGCAAGAAACTTTTTATTCCCTAAAAATGTTGCTGAATTAGCAACTGCAGGTGCTTTACAAAATAGAGAAAAGAATTTAGCAAGAATTAAAGCTAAACAAGAAAAATTACACCAAGAAGCATTAGCTAAAGCAGAAGAAATTGAAAAAATCGGTTCATTAGAATTATCTGCAAAAGCTGGTGAAAGTGGTAAATTATTCGGAACTATTACAACTAAAAAATTATGTGAAGAATTAAAAGCAAAAGCTAACATTGAAGTTGATAAGAAAACAGTTTCTTTAGATCACCCAATCAACAAAGTTGGTGAATACAAAATGTTAATCAAATTAACTTCAAAAGTTAAAACAGAATTAAAAGTTGTAGTTACAGCTTCTGAAATTGTTAAAGAATCAATTGAAGAAGAAGTTGAAGAAGTTTCAGCTGAATAATTTTACTTAAATAAATAAAAAAGAGAACAGATTACTGTTCTCTTTTTTATTGCTATGTTATAATTTATATTCATAAATTTTTTTGTAGGATTTTGTAACTTTATCAGTCGCTTTAATTTCATATTTTAATAATTCTTTATTAGTAGGTTCTGCAAATTTAATCTTTTCGATATTTTTAAATACAGGTAGTTCTTTTAGAGTATTAATGTTTTCAATTACACATTCAATATCTTTATAGTTAACAGAATCAATCCAAAGAACTGATTTATCATTCCCATAATCTCCTAGATATAAATCTATATATATTTTTTTATCAGGTAAATAATTCATTCGGTAGCCATTATCATTTGTTGACATTGGTATTGTATTAGCTTTTATATAATCATGTTGAAATACCTTAAATTCATTTGATGGAATTGTCTTATTAAGATTAATTTTTAGTCCAGTTCTATGTTTTTGTAATATTTCAGGATAAATTTTTTGTGAATTATCAGTTTCATATATTAGAGTCGTTTTATATTCTGATTGTAAATTTGATAATATATCTTTTAAATCCGCAATATTCGATGTATTTTCTTTATTTTTTGCTACTAGATTATCAAAATTCTCAATATACATTAATGTATAATGACCTGTTTTTTTATTATATTCTTTTGCCATTTCTAGTGCACTGTTCATTATTTGTATTTTATCTTTAGAAGAACTATTTTTATTTTCAATATAGATTTTATTTCCTATACTATTATTAAATAACCATTTTATTATATCTTTATTTTCATGTTGTGATGTACTTTCTATCAAAATAGCATTGGGTAATAAGTTTGTATCAGACTTTGAAGAATTAAATAAAGATATAAAGTCTTTATTTAATTTATATTTACTAAATACAGAATTTAAACTACCTTGGTAATTAGTATTAAATTTTTGAGTCAATCTGTTATATTTTTTCTGAGAAAATCGACTCGCAAGATTTTCAATTCGTTCTAAATATGCCATTCTATAGATATAATCTTCCCAGCTTTTTTGATATTCCTTCCATGTCTTTGTATTAAATAATTTGTCAAAATAACTACATTCCAATTTAGGTTTAGGTGGAATATTGAGATTTTGTTTTAATAATATTTTACGATATTCTATTACTGTTTTAGGCTTCACACAATATTCTAAAGGGATCATACCTTTAGAATATTTATCTCTTAAACCACTTGGCCAATCATCAAGAGTGTAATCTGAAATTCTTTTAGCTAATCTTTTTTCATCAAAAGAAACAAAACCAATTCCAAGTATATATCGTTCCAAATTTTTACATTCATTAGGAGATAAACGTCCTATTGCTTCATCTACAATACCTTTAAATGCTGGAGATTTTTTATTTATAGATGAAGTAGAGATTTTTGTAAGATTATTGGGGTAGTTATTATTTGACAAATTATTATAATTTTGATTTATACTATTTTTTTTTTTAGATTTCCATATTCTTGTTTATTATTATTTACTGTATTATTCTTATTTGAATTTTTAATAATACCACTGATTGCAAATCCAAGTCCAATTATACTACCTATTAGTGTTGCTATTCTAAATACTTTTGGTATCATTTTAAACTCTTTTTCTTTTATTCGTGCCAAGTCTTTAGTGAAACTAGACTCACATAACATTTCTGCTACAGGTCTGAAAGCTTTAGCTTCTTCTGCATCCGATGGCTCACCGCATATTTTAGCCATTTTAATATAATCATCGATTTTTTTTTCTACTTCTTTTTTAAATTGTTTTTTTCTTTTATGTATTTTTATTAAATAATTAGCATCAACAATTGCAGCAGTTGATAAACCTGTTGTTAGTCCAGTTCCAATTGTATATGCTGCAGGTTTAGCGACATACTTTACAAATTTATTTTCTTGTTTTTTATTTTGATATGTTTGAGTTGATTTGTTTGTATTATTAACTATCGGCATATGATGCTCCAATCATTTCTTTGTCATTATTATAGTTTTCAAGATATGGTTTTGTTAATCTTAACATCTCAGGATTATCAGAACTATCATCATAGTTTTCTATGGCTTGAAGTACCATATTAGTATCAAGTTTTTCATCAAGAGGTTTTATTTCATCTGTAGCGATTTCACAAATATTTTGAAGTTGTGAATTACTATAAACCTCATCAGGTGCTCTTTTAAATAATCTATCTGTTATTTTATCATAATCAAGTTTATCTTTATCACATTCTTTAAAATAATGTTCCATAACAGCTTTAGAATTTTCTTTATCTGGAGGATCCAAATTTACAATTATACCTGTTCTATGTTGATTTATTAATTCATACGGGATTTTTTGTGGTGAATTTGTTGCTAAAAAAAGAGTTGCATGATTATTATCAGAACAACTACTCATTATTGATTTCATCATTCTTATAAATTCTGGAGACACATCATCACCAAAGAAACGATCAAATTCGTCAATCAGAATAATTGTTCTTTTATTTTCCTTTTCAAATCTCAACTTTGACTCTTCAAGAATATCGTTATTTAATTCTTCTTTTAATTTTTTTTCTTTTTCCTGTTGAGAACCATAACAGTTAATTTTTTCAAAATGGCATCCGGATTCTTCTGCTAAAGCTTTAGCAAAAGTTGACTTGCCACAACCAGTAGGTCCATAGAATAATATTGCATTTGGTATTGGAACATCTACATTTTTTCCAGCTTGTTCATCATCAATAGAATCTATAAAATTAGTAGTAAGTATATCCTTTTCTTTTTGATATCCTGCTAATTTACTAAAACCAGAGGTTGATAATGATTTTTTTCTTTTTTCAATAATTTCTTGTCTTCGAATACTTTCAGCTTGTTTGCGCTGTAAAGTAATAATTAAGTCTTGACTATAATTTAACTGTTGAGCCATAAACAGACATTTTTTCTTTAATTCAATCATTTCTTTCTCTCTTTTTTCAAAAGCATCTTGAAAATCGTATGCTATTGAAAGAGCCTTATCTCTTTCTTCCATTAGTTGGTCACGTTTTTTTTGAGCAGAATTAAATAATTTACCAATAAAATTTTCTCTAACAGCAACTATTTTTTTTGTATATTCATTTTTTATTTTTCTTTCTCTGTCTATAAAATCTTGAAAAAAATCTGCTTCATTTTGGGATAAAGAAGTATTTAAAGTGAATAAATCATCAAATGTAACAGGAGTGCCATTATTTTTATTTCGATTATCAATGACACCTTTAAAAGAAATATATTTATTTTGTTGGTAATTTATAATTGAATTTTTTATAAGCATAATTTATTTATTTCCAATGATATAATAAATGTAAAAATAATTTTTTGCTATTAATTATATGAATCTTAATATTTCGTATCAATAAAAATTAATTTGCTAAAATTACTATTTATGTATATTTGTAACATTTATTTGTAAAAAATAGCAAAACAATTTTTTATATATTTTCAATAATATGTTAGTAGATTAGGAGATAATAAAAATGAATGGAATTATTAATATAATAAATTCACATAAAAACATGGAAATATATAAAAATAGTTTAAAAACTTAATAATACTATATTGACAGACAAATTGAATAAAGACACTTTCCAAAAATCTAATAATATAACGTTTAAAGGGAAGTGTAACTCTAAAGAAATAAATTCTAATAATGATATGACAAATAAATTTGAAAAGGTCGGTATTCAGGGAGCTCCTTTTTTATTGGCAATTGCAACAGCTACCTATAAACTGAAAAATAAAACAGTAGAAAAATTACTACTTGCCGGTGATGATACAATTGTTGATACAAAGAATAAAAAAATTATATCTGATTCAATAAACGTAGATTCTCAAAATGGAATTATTGATATCAAAGACACTGGTATTCATATTGATGAAAACAATTTTGATATATCTAATCCTCAAAAAGGTATATATAAAAATTATGATGGTAGTGTCGATATAGATTTATCAAAAAATAAATATATAGATTTAAATAATGGAATAATTGTTGATCCAGAAAATAAAATATCAGCAATCATTAATGACGGAAAGTTAGAAAACATTGTTATTCCTAATTTTGTATCTTCTGATATTAATTTTAAAGGAGCTTCTATGAGTAATTGGAATAATTTTGAACATAAGCAAACAAGAAGCGAATTTATTGAAGAAAATAATGGTATAAAACCAGAGGAAAAATTGAAAGATATATATTCTGATAAAAATAAATTAACCTCTGCAATGGATAGGGCTGTAGATCCCGATGATAATAGAAGTATGGGAAAAAAGATTGCAGATTTCTTTAATCCATTAACTCCTAATTCAAAACAAGTTAATCTTTATGATAAATCTAAGGAATATGATGTATTCGGAAGAGAAGTTATTACTTATAAAGACTCTCACGGAACTTTATCAAAAGTAGCATTAGACGAAAATTTATCTAATATCGTCAAAAAATATGAATTAAATAGTGATTCAATTGGTGAGTTATCAGGCTTCTTTGAAAAAGTAAAATCAGAAGATTATTTATTGGAATCCCACCCTAATTATTCAAATATCCTTAAAGGTCATAGTGAAACATTCAATACTTTTATTGAACATTTAAGCAATAATCACTCTGATGTTTCTAATGTTATATCTCACGATGCTATTAATGAAACAATAAATAACTTTCATGATAATAGTTCTTCATTCTTAGGTTCATTAAAACATTTTTTTGAAAATAATAATTAACTATGTGTATAAATTCACTTTCTAATGTCAAAACATTATCAGTAATACCATTTGACACAACAAGAAAAAAATTGGATATATCCTATAATAAATCTTTATTACATACTAATCAAAGTATGGAAAATTATTCTACTGTAAAAAAATATTATGATCAAAAAATTAAATCTGATGGTAAACTTTTTGATTCTCAATATGAATTACTAAAAATATTATCAGATAAAAAACAATTACAAAATTTGCAATTTTATATAAGAGAACATGCCGAAGAAGAACTTAAAAAACTAGAACCTAAAGGCTTAAAGACATCTTCTGATGATGAAATGATTGAAGGTTTAAAAGAAATTATAAAAGCATTTCCTTCTATTCATTCTTATAAAGATAATTCTAACAAAATATTAACATTCAAAGGAAAAATATCAGAAGAAGATAGAATTAAATGTCATAAAATTATTCATTCTACGAGTGCTATTTGTGGCACAGCATCAGCACTAGCAGGAGAGGGTGCTGCCCTTGGAGCTGATTCTCCTGCATTATGGGGTGCACAATTTATAATGTTTTCTTTATTGCAGAATATTTTACAGACTGACGATTTATCTCACTTGCAATATATAGGAAGACAATACGTTTCCGGTGCATACCTTGGGATAAAAGGAGCTCGAATAATTTGTGGTTGGTTAGGTTTAGGAGCACATGTTGCAACAGCTGGAACAACAGCACCTGCTGTAACAGGTGCTGTAAGAGCTGTGAATGCAAGTTTGAGTACTGTAATAACTGAAAAAATGGGTTGGGGATATGTTCATGATTATGAACATAATATGATGACACCAAAACAACAAATGATTAAAAATCTTTCTTATGGGGTTGGTTTATATTTGTTTAATATTAATAATGACTCTACTAATTTGGATATAAATAATCCTGCAGATATTGCAAAGGCATTAAATGATATGTCAAATAATAAGGATTTTAAATTATTAGGTGAAGTTTTGAAAAAATTAGGTAATCATAGAGAATTATATAGAACAAGTACTGTATTTTTAAGCTGTCTTGGACAAAGTTTATTATGTGATAGAAATAATAAAGAAGAATTTAAAAAGAATTTAATTAGAAATTTAGAAAGAGGATTAATAAATTCTGTAATATACGTTGCTTTTAGTGAAATAGATGATAATTGCACTGAAGAAGAAGCAAAAGAAACAATACGTAATTTCGAAAAAAAATTACATAGCTATCCTGAAGTTTTTCAAGAATTAAAAAAAACAGAACAAGAACTACTTAATAAATTAGATATAGATAAAATTGATTCAAAAGAGTTCCTGAATAAATTTAGAGATAAAACCTTTTTATATAATTTATCGATTACTGCGGGAGAATCTGCAAAAATTATCGCAGATAATTTAAAAAAGCAAGATTTTATTAACTTAAATAATGAAAATAAAAAAATCTGCAAAGAAATTAATAAAATTGATAATAATAAAAAAACTTTAAGTGATGAAGATTATAAAGTACTTAGTAAAGAGTTAAATAAGGTAATAACTGAAACTAAAAAGAATTTAAGTAAAGAATTATTATCAAATTTTGCATTTTCTAAAATTGCTGGCTATGATAATGTAAAAACATTATTAAATTTGGTATTAATTAATCCAATTAAGAATAATGATATAAAAATTCCAAATAGTATTTTATTTTACGGTCCTAGTGGGACAGGTAAAACAACTCTAGGAATCGCTTCAGCAGAAGAAACAGGAGCACGAATGCGAGTTAGAGATTTGGGAATAGAGGATGATAATAAGTTACTTGAATGGATAGAAAAACAAATGAATGATGCAGAACAACTATACAATGATAAAGAACGTTATACATTTATTCAACTAAATGAATTTGAAGATTTTGGTCAAAGTAACCCTGATAATATCGATAAATTTATTAAATTAGAAAATGATGCATCAAAAAAACATTGTGTATTGTTACTTACAACTAATAATCCTCTTATGATAGATAAAAAAATTCTAGCTAGCTTAGATATAAAAATTCCATTAGGAGTTGCTGATAAAAATGATACAAAAGAAATTATTAAACATTATTCAGATAGAAATTGCCCTCTTAACGAAAATGAAATAATTAGACTTACAGAACAGTTTGAACAAGTTAAACCGACTAATGCATATAGTAATTCTCAAATTGAAAATATTTTTATAGGAAAAGTAAAAAAAGATGTACTTCCATTTAAATATTTTTCAGATAGAATTAACACTATAAAGCCAGCAATAAAGAAGTCTGCTTTAGATAAATTTGATAAAGAACGAAATATTTTAAATGGAGATGTGTGATGTTTTTATATATGCCAACAAGAAAAACAATCAATGAATATAACCGTTTACGACAGACTCAGGAACCAGTCAAAGTTAATTCAACATCAAAAAGAATGGATAACCTTGTTTATTATGGCAAAAAAGGCTACACAAA
>CALUWB010000030.1 GCA_944324375.1 Candidatus Gastranaerophilales bacterium
GGTAGTTGCAAACGAGTTGCAAAAAAGTTGCAAAAATTCCGGAAAATAGTGAAAAACTCTGATAAAAAATGAGAATAAAAAATAGGCTGAAATTCATGTGGCGTAATTATTTGTGATAAATTCTGATAAATTATGGTTACAAGTGAAAACCCCTGCAAATAGGGCTTTTATAGACTCATAACCCGAAGGTCGTTGGTTCAAATCCAGCTCCCGCAACCATTTATTTAAAAGAGGGTTTCAAAAATTTCGAAATCCTCTTTTTATATTAAAATATGGGTACTGTCACCCAATTGTTACTAAAGGTATTCAATGAAAACAGTTCTATTTTAATCTAAGTCTTATATAAATATTGTTTTGATTGGGTTCACCTTCGATATTTAAGTAATAAGAGCTCATATTTTTCTTTCCAACTCTTTTAGTTAGTATACTAAAAAAGTTATCAATATCATCTGTTGTATTATTACCCATTTTGATGTTTGCCATGTTTAAAACTACAACAATTTCCCCATCTTCAAATAGTATAAAATCTGAGGAAGTACCATTGCCAACAATTTTAGGATATGTTTTTGTTTCATAGTATTTTTCTTTTATTAAATCCGAAAAAGACGTTATTAAAACTTTATCTTCGGGTGTAGCGGCATATTGACTAAGATTTTTAAATGTTTCCCAGGTAGATGTTTCTTTTGCGTAAACTACATTATTAAATAAAGTAAAAATAGCAATTAATAACAAGATTTCTTTTATATTTAACTTAATCATTTAACTTCTTTTCTAATTTTTTCATCTCTTTAGTTGTATTGTGTATAAAATTTTGATAATAAATATTATTTGCATAACTATTATTTTTTAAATATTGAGGATAATTTTTATAAATATACTCATAAATGTTAATCATTCTTTTTGTGGCTAATGGGTAATAATGACACCATTCATAACGTGTCTGTGCAAGTGTTTTACTATAAACTACAATTAGAGCAACAGGATTGTAACCTGCTTTTACCATATAATCAACAGCTTTTAAATCTGCTTTGTTTTCTTTCGGTCTAGGATTGAAATAATAAGCCGCATGTGAGAAGAAACCTCTAAATACTCCTTTATAAGAATTCTCTCCCATAGCTATCGCCTGGCTTAATAGCCCTGCTAGTTCATCTTCATTATCAGTTAAATTTAATACGTCCCCATAAATCCAAAGAATTCGACCTGTTGAATCTAAACCAATATTTTCAGGTTTATAATCTAAAGTTGCTCTTGGATTTTTAATACAAATTGTATATTTAAATACCATTCTTTTTTGAATATTATTTGATTCTAAAATTTTAAATCCAATTGGTGCTATATCCTCAGGAGTTGTTTTTTTTGCTTCTACTATTGGTGATAAAAGTATTAATGCTAAAATTAAAAATAAAATCTTTTTCATAAATCCACCTTTCTAAAAGTTTATATTTATAACTTATATGAACTACCAAATTTATATAACGGCTTTTCTTGTGTATAAGTTGGTCTATTATAATTTTTCTGATTATTATTACTATTTTGTTTGTGATAATCACAATACATTTTTTCAAACAATTGAGGATTTTCCATTGCTCTACTTAGTGTTGTAGTTTGATTTAAACTCTGTTCATGTTTTATTTGCTCAACAGTATAATAGGCAAAACATTTGCCTGTAATAAAAGTTATGAAACAAAATAAAATCAATAATTTTTTCACAATTTACCTTTCTTAACCACTAATAGTATTAGTCTTTAAATATTAATATACAGAAGATTAATACCTATAATCGCACGGTCAGTTTGTTCCATTAGGTTTATATTACCACGAAAATTTTAATATGAGTAAAAAAGATTTACAAAAGTTTGGAAAAAGGCTAAAATCGTTAAGACTTGATAAAGAATTAACTCAGCTTGAATTAGCTGAAATATTAGATATGTCACCTAATTTTATTGGAATGATTGAACGAGGTGAGAGAAATACAACAGTTGAAAATGTGTTTAAAATAGCAAGAGCCTTAGGAATCAAGCCTTTTGTTTTATTTGAAGAACTTTAGGTCTGTAAAATATCTATCGCTTTTTGCAACTTTTGGTTTAATGTTCTGAAAAATACGTAATAATCATCTTTACTTTTATTTAATTGTAAATCATCATCAATAATGTTGGAATCGCTAGCAAGGACGCCTAATTTTATGAACACTTGCAAATCGTATAAAATCATTCTTGCATCCGATATTCTTTTTTCTAATAGTTTAAATGATTTTCTATTGCACATTAAAATTTACTCCTTTGTGTTTATATACTTATAACTAGCTATTTATATAATCATTTTATGGAGTCTCGATTATTTTGTAAATCTAGTATGTTTATATAAGTGTTTAGTATAAGTAATAAAATATGAGTATAAAAATAAGAGCTTAATCAAATAGTAAATGCTCAATTTTTACAATCAGATTTGTGATTTGTTTTAGTACAAAATAATATTCTAAATTGTCCTGCATTTGTAATTCATCATCATATATACAAGAATCCGAATCCAATGCTCCTAATCTTGCCAAATACTTGACCTCTAATAAAAGGTGTCCCACTTCGTTTAATTTATCATCCACTTATAGAAACTTGTTTGTTTGCATATCCTAAAGAGTTGTCATAATAGAAAGTAGAGTGTTAAATATGAAAAGAGTTATAACTTATGGAACATTTGATGTATTACATTACGGTCATATAAATTTGCTGAAAAGAGCAAAATCTCTTGGAGATTATTTGATTGTTGCATTATCAACGGATGAATTTAATGCATTAAAATCAAAAAAGTCTTATTATACATTTGAATCTAGAAAAAAAATATTAGAGTCTTTAAGATTTGTAGATTTAGTAATTCCAGAAAATAATTGGGAACAAAAAGTTTCAGATATAAAGGAATACAAAATTGACATATTTGTAATGGGTGATGATTGGAAAGGGAAGTTTGATTTCTTAAATAAATACTGTGAAGTTATATATTTACCAAGAACTCCCAATGTATCTTCAACTCAAACTAAGGATTATTTAAATAATAATGTAATTTAAAAGATAGTATGTTGGGTGAAACCCAACAAATAAATCAATTATAATAAAATGAAATATTAAATTGGTGCAATTTTTATGATAAATATAAAATCAATGAAGAATAAATTGTTGGGTTTCACCCAACCTACAGTTCTATAAGCCCAACCTACAAACTTTTATATCTAGCTAATTTTAAATTATCAGGTTGCCATTTTTATTCTTTTATTTACATTGTCAATAAATATATTGATATTATAAATAAATATGTTATAATATTAATAAAGGAGATAAATTATGGCACAAACAAATATTAATATTAGAATAGATGAAACTTTAAAACAACAATTCGATAAACTTTGTGAAGAACTTGGAATGTCAATGACAACAGCTGTTAATATTTTTGCAAAAGCAATGGTTAGGCAACAAGCAATTCCTTTTGAAGTTTCACTAAAATCAGTTAATACAGAAACTTTAAAAGTTATGGAAGACGTAAGAAACGGTAGAAACTTAAGTAAGGTTTATACAAGTACTGATGAACTATTTGAGGATTTAAATGCTTAATGTTGTTTATACCAATAAGTTTAAAAAAGAATATAAAATAGCAATAAAAAGAGGTTGTGATCAGGAGTTACTAAAGGAAGTTGTTGATTTATTGCGTAAAGAAAAAACTTTACCTAAAAAATATAGAGATCATCAATTAACAGGTTGTTATAAAGGTTTTAGGGAATGTCACATTACTCCAGATTGGTTGTTAATATATTCAGTAGATTCAGATAATTTGGTTTTAACATTAACTAGAACGGGTTCACATAGTGATTTATTTTAAATTTAAAGAATATGAATAAGAACTTGTAAGATTTTTTACAAGTTCTCATTTTATTACCAACAGCTGGTTTTCAATTTTCAAAAATTGGTCGGGAATTTTTCTAGCTCAAGAATAACAGAGTCAGATAGTAGGTTGGGTGAAACCCAACAAATAAATTAATTCTTTAATTTTTATAATAAAATGCAATAATGAATTACAAAAGAGTGTTTATTCTAAATTTAATTATTTTTATCGCATTTGTAACTAGAATAAATTGTTGGGTTTTATCCAACCTACAGTTCTATTTTTAAAAGAATTCAGGTCCATCACTTAGATATCTAGTATCACCTTTCTCTAAATTATACTTTTTGTATATCTTGTCTAATTCTCCACTTACTTGTTTTTTATCAGTAAAATTTCTTACAATTAATTTTATTGAATCAGTAATTCTGTTACCTGTACTAATATTTTTCTTAGAAGTGAATAGTGCTTGATTATCTAAAAAGTCTTTTTCCATATCATTAACAAATAAGCTAGTCTTTAAATACTCATCTGTATTCTGTGGACAACGATATGAAACAATTTTTACAGTATTATCTTTTCCATCATTTAGAATGTTTTTTATTGAATTTAAAAATTTCACATCCCCAGTTTTTTTAGCATGATCAAATGCATCTCTCAATGTATTATTTGGAACCAATTTAGACGAAAATGCCAAGCTATTATTATAGTTATTACTTGATTTAATATTCATATTTATTCCCTTTCTATAAACATTTTATAATAAATTAAATTATATCCTACCTCTTTATTACTACAAAACTCCTGAATATTTTTTTTGCTATTTGAATTAATATAATATTGGTTGTTTTTTTACCATTTTTATCCACTCTTCAAGAGAGGCTTCAGTTAAATACATATTTGGTGAAAAATTAATTAATGGAGCGCCTCCGTTTTTGTAATAATCATCTAAAAAGTGTTCTAATGTTGCAGACCAATTAATCGCCATTTTTTTATTCTCGTCTTTTTCTAGAAATAAAAATTTAGAATTTTCTTTAGGTGTTTTCTGATTTAAGCTCGAAAATTGTTGTAAAATTTCCTTAGAATCTTCAATTGGTCTTTGAGCTGAGGCAAGTCTATATCCCATTGAATAATGGAATGGGAAAGAATTTCCTTCTGCGACAATACAAACATTGCCCAAACCGTTTTGGAGCATTCTTTCTACTCGTAATTGATGCATTCTTGTTCCGATTCCGCCATACTCTTTATTCCCCTTTGCATTCATGTAGGATAAGACTTTTTCGCAAAGTTCCCCGTCAATAAATGCTCCCTCAAATTTTGAACTTATCATTTCCTGTTCTTTATCTATATAAAAATATGTATCACCTACAACTCTATAATTTTTATTTTTAATATTTATTTCCCCGTTTGCATCTGGAACCATAAGATAGTATTTTTCCATATTAGGGATATCTTCATCAACTCTTGCAATATATGCGTTTACAGGTTTATTTGTCTTTTTATCAATTAGTGTTGTTATCCTTAAGCCACTTTCATCTAAGTTAGTTTTGGGAGTAAATTCAGGGGAAAGTAATTTTTTAAAAGTCTTAGAACTAATTCCTTGGAAATTCTCTTTTAATAAGCTAACTTCAACAGTATCTGCTGCCGGCTGGCGTTCGAGGGCAACTTTTTTAAAATTGAACATCCTTTTAGCAGCTGGGACAATAATATCTTTATATAAACTTATTTTATTACCATTTATTTTCATATATTATGTATAATTTTTTTATCTTAATGTTACTCATTTATATAAAGCTTATAAAATTAAAAATTGCTATTATCTAAGAGTTAATTTTAGCAATAAGTTCTTGTATTGACTTGCGTATTTGGTAATATGTGATTTCCTGATTTATGTATTTTAGGTCACTATCATCACATGATATGGTTGTTTCATAATTATCTAAAAGCTTGTTATAAGTATCTTTTAGGGTTTTTAATTCTTCTTGATATTTTTGAGAACTGTTTAATTCTCCTTCTTCATTTTTTATTAGGATTTTAGAAATTTCGTTTATATCATTTCTTAAATCACTTTTGTATTGACTTATTTTATCGTGCCAAAGTTCAATTTTTTGTCCTGGTGGTGTCGTTTCTCTTTTTTTGATATTCTTTTTTAACTCGATTTTTATCTCCTTCTTTGTAGGGATTAGGTTATTAATTAATTTTTTCCATCCTGTTTTTTCTGTGGATTTATTTTCTTCTGCTATTGCGCTATCAAGTAGCTTAAACCATACAAGTTTTGTCGATTTAGGTGTTGTAATAGAGTTAAGTTTTTCTTTTGAGGCTTTTATTGTGTCTTTTAAATCTCTTGATTTTGCAATCGTTGCGTAATCTTTATAACAAGAGTCTATTAAAGAGTATTCAATTCCGTCTACAATACTTCTTCTTTCTGGAAAGAATTCCTTTTTATATGTTTTCAGATGCTTTTCATCAAATTTTTTCAGATATTCTATAATATCTACTGCGTGTATATTCTTATTCTTGCTTCCCCATACTAAATCTGATTTGAATAATTGTTCTGCTCCCTTAAGAGAGTTTCCTGATGCACAATAATCCATTAGAATATAATGTTTTGAGGATGATTCTATATCTTTTTTACTCAAGTTATGTTCTTCTAAAAATTGTAGAAAATTATTAAGTCCTTCATCTTCTTTTATACTCTCGTATATTTTTTTGTATTCTTCTTTAGAAAGGTTGTTATATGGACTGTACCTTCCTGCATTACTTAAAGGTACATTTACGACATTATCACTCCCAATTTTCCCTTCTAAAGATTTTCCAATACTTGATAGTGAACGACCTATGGGGATTACAACATAGTTATTTTCTCCAAAACGTTCATCAAAACCTTTTTTAATACAGCTTGATACAAAATTATGGGTAAATAAAATTTCTTTATAGGGCTGTGGATTGGTTTCTTCTAGTTTGTTATATTTTGCTCGTAAAATGTTTTTTTCTTCTTCTGTAAGCTTAAGATATTCTTCTGTTGTGAATTTTTTTAATTTCTTTATTGGTGATTGTTTGAATAATCTAACAAAGATATCTTTATTGATTCTTCCATTAAAGTTAACTTCGCTATTATACTTTACATTAGTGCTATTTGTTTTTGAAACATTAGCTTTATTGTAAATATTAATAGGGTAACTGTTATTGTATGGGGTTGTATTAATCTTCATTGCTAGCATTGTATTGAATTAAAAACACATAATAATTATTTTTGCTAACAAATAAAGAAACAATAAAAGAACAATTTTTTTAAATTTTTTTAGCAAATGTTTTTTACAGCTTTTAGATATTCTGATGAAGATATTTCAAAGCATATTAAATTATGAGAGGAAGTAGAAAATTAATAAATATGTCATATAATAATTTTGTAGTACAATGTTCCTAATTCAACTAATAGGGCTTAAATTTATGGATGTATCAAGTTCAAGAAATAATGTTTCATCTAAAGGGCGAGTTTATTATGGAAATAAAACTGCGCAAAAAATTGCACCTCAGTATCGTGATATTATTCATCAATTAAAGCATCATACTGCTAATAAAGATTTAACACATCATATTTATATTAATAAGTTTCATGATAGTAAAGCTTTTTCAATGAACATAATAACAAGTTATAAACATCCTAGAAAAGTTGGTGGTGTTGATGAACATGTTTTAGAACAAGGATATTGTGGTATTGATTTTGGGAAAGGAAAAAAGTATTTATTAAAACAAATAAAAAAAATACCTTCTTGGAAAAGTAATATTGATCTAACTTTATCACATGAAGCCTCTGATATTGATATTAAGCCTATTAAAGAAACTTTTTTTGATAAGGTAAAGAAAATATTCCGTTTCTAATTATTTTTCTTTGCCAAAGTATCCAACAATGTATTTTAATTGTTTAATTGCTTCATTATATGTTAGTTTTGTGATTTCTTGAAAACGATGATCAAATAATTCAATGGTTTCTTTTGTTTTATTTACATTTTTTACATCAAAACAATGAAAATCATTTAAATCTTTTTCTCTAAGGTTTATTGATGTTCCAACAACAAAGCTGCTATCTGGATTGTCACTCATTTGGTCAAAAATTTCAATTGCTTCTTTTTTCTTTGATTTTAAACTTAATTTAAAGCTGTCTTCATTTAACTTTATTGGTTTTTCACCTGTAAACATTTCTAGAAAATTTGATGGTTTATTAAATTCAAATTTTTCATTGCAACTTGGTATTCTAGATAACCATGGTTTTTTAGATGGGTGTTTATCTATAATTTTGTTCATTGCAATTTCTATTGCTTTAATTATTGGATTTTGTGGAAAATGTTTATTTATTTCTGTTGGGTTTCCATATTTATCTAAAGGGATTAAGTCATCAAGTTCTTTTTGAGTTACAAAAAAGTCTTCAGATTTATTATTGATATTATTAAATTTTACTCTAAATCCGTCATTTGTGTGGACGATATTATTTTCTAAGATTTTGCTCCCTTTTTTGCTATTTGCAAGCGCACCAATAGATGAGACAAGATAACAATCTTGAAAATATTGTTTGGCATATCGCAAATCCATTATTTCATTATGTGTTAGGGGTTTCATATTCGATTTAAAACGTATAAATTTTAAAATTTGCTAAAGATAAGGAATTTATAAGTTTTGTAAACAGTCATAGCAAATTTTAAAATTTATACGTTTTAACCTATTATCAAAAAAAATGAGGTGTGTGTATGAACAATTTATCAATCAATCCTAATGTAGGTTTCGGAAGAAAAACAGGTGGCGTGTATTATATAGATAGAGAAAATGGCCAATTAAAAAAACAATCAAACAAAACTAAAATTGTAGTTGGGACTGCAATTGGTGTTGGTGTTACTGCATTAGTTTTTCGTAAAAATATTGCAAAAGCTTTAACAAAATTATTCCCTAAAAAAGTTGTAGCAGAAGTTAAACCTGGAACAATTTTTGATAGTACTGCTGGTTATGCAAAAGAAACTAAAGAAATGATTAAAGATAGTATTATTTCTATGTTCTCTAACTCAGCAATTAAGAATAATAAAGCTAAAAGAAGTCAAGAATTAAAACAAATGAGAATGGATGCAATTAATGCTTTTAAATCAATAAAAACTGAAGCATAGTATGGTTAATAGATTAATTAATTATATTATATAAAAGAGAAACCTAATTGGGTTTCTCTTTTATTCTGTTAGTTTAGAATTTATATTATCTAATATTTTAATAATATTATTTCGATTTTTATAATAATCAATTTTTTGTTGATTATCATTTATATTTTTAAAGCAACTAAATAGATATTTATAACTGTTAATAATTTGGGATAGTTCATTCTCATCTAATATTTTATCTGTTTCTAGTTGTATTAAGAGTTTAGATATTTTGTTTAAATCATTTTTTAAGTCGTTTTTATATTTACTATGGGAATCTTCCCATAGTTCAACTATTTGATTTTTGATATTAGTTTTTTTAATTTCAATAGGTGTTTTATGTTTTACTTGATAATTCTTTACTCCAGTCATAATTTTGTCTATTAAATTAAACCAAACAAGTTTTGTGTCTCTAGATAGTGATATTGATTTTAAAACTTCTTCAGAGGCTTTAGTTGTATCTGCTAATTTTCTTGCTTTACCTATTGTTGCATAAGGCTTATATTCTTCTTCATACAATATATTTTCTAATTTGCTGTGTATACTGATATTTAAAGGATGATGTTTAATGGGTGGATTTATTGTGTTTTCATCAAAAGCATTCAAAAATTTCATAAAATTAACAGTATGTATATTCTGATTTTTGTTTCCCCATACTAAATCTGATTTGAATAATTCTTCTGCTCCTTCAAGTGAAAATCCAGAAACACAATAATCTAATAATATATAGTGTTTATTTGAGTTTGAAACTTCTTTTTTTCCTAATTTTTTTGATTCTAAAAAATTAATAAAATTTTTAAGTCCTTTATCTTTTTTTAGTTCGTTTATTTTATACCTATAAAAATCTTTGCTTGGATTAAATGAATAATATCGTCTAGCATCGCTAAATGGAATGTTAACTACATTTTCAGAACCTAATTTAATTTCAAGTGCTTTACTAATAGTAGATAGTGAACGTCCTATGGGAAGTATTACATAATTATTTTTGCCAAATCTCTTATCAAAAGTATTTTTCATACAACTAGCAATGTAAGAGTGAATTTCTCCCATTGATTCAAATAGATATGGGTCTTTTTGCTCTACTTTTTTATATTCTTCTCTTAAGCGTTTTTTTTGAGATTCTGTTAATTTTAAATATTCTTCTTTGGTAAAACCTTTAAATTCTTTTATCGGATCTTTGGTTAATAATTTAATAAAATATTCTTTATTTAATCCTGAAAATTTGATGTTTGTATTATAAATTACACCATTATAATTATTTATAGGTGTTTTGTTTTTTATTTTTGTATTGTCATAATAATTATTATTTAATTTATTATAGTAGTAGTTTTTATTTTGTATATTCTGGATTTGCATTTCATTGATATAAATCTCCTAAAATATTTTTTTTGCTTAAATTAAATATTTATTATAAAATTTTATATGTTGTGAAATATAAGGGGGAGTTATGATTAGTTATTCAGATTCTAGATCTGATATAGCTTTTGCAGGGAAGCATCATTTTATATCAAAACAAGCAAAAGATAATTTAAAAAATGTTTTAACAAAGATGAATTCTGAAGCTTTATATATAGATCATGGTGATATATTTTTATCTTCGACAGTTTCAGGATTGAAAATTAATGGCAAGGCTAATTTAAAAGATGAGAGATTTTTAATAAATCGTTCAAATAAAATCAAGGGTACTACAAATTTAGAATTTGGACGTACAAATCTTAAAATTAATAATGAGACTGGAGAAATTGTAGAACACAGAAAGTCCTTTTTTACAACTTGGGCATCAATATTGAAGAAAGCTGATAATTATATTAATTTGGCATTTCAACATTATGATAATAAAAATATTGTAAATAAAAAAAGAGTAACAATAGAAGGTTTTACTCAAAAAGGTTTAAAACAACTTCAAGAAATTATGAAAAAAACTGAGAAATAAATAAATAATTTTTATTTTATTCAATAATTGATAAAACCAACGTTTACAGTTATAATTTAATATAAGAGGATATGAATTATGAAGTCTGTAAAAGAACATATTACCGAATCAAAAATATTGGATAGATTAAAAAAATATCCACAATGCCTAGAATTGGTAAAGTATTTATTTAATGATTTAGAGTTACAAGAATTACAAGAATATGCAAATAACGTGTCAATTAAGCGTTTAGGGTATAATGACCATGGGCCAGTACATATGCGTCAAGTTGTCGGTAATGCTATAAAAATGTTAAAAATACTTCATGAGACTGGAATTCCGACATCATTAGAAAAAGAAGAAATTGGGACTTTTGAAGATAGTATGTCTGCAATTATAATTGCAGGTATGATGCATGATTTAGGTATGGCAATCGGTCGTCAAGGCCATGAAGAGATGTCAGTAATATTAGCGCAACCTCTTATTGAAAGGACTTTAATGCATTTGTATCCTGATGATTTACATAAACGTGTAATTATTAAATCTGTAGCAACAGAAGCAATAATTGGACATATGTCCTCGAGAAAAATTCATTCAGTAGAAGCTGGTATTTTGTTAATTGCAGATGGATGTGATATGACAAAAGGTAGAGCAAGAATACCTCTTTCAATTAATAAAACTCCTAAGGTTGGAGATATTCATAAATATTCTGCAAATGCTATAAATAGGATTGGTATTCATAGAGGAGAAAGAAAGCCAATCAAAATTGATATAGAAATGTCTGGAGATGTTGGATTCTTTCAGATAGAAGAAGTTTTATTGACTAAAATTGATTCAAGTCCTGCAAAACAATTTGTTGAGTTATATGCTGGAGTTGAAGGCCAGGAGAGAAAATGTTATTTATAAAATTATTCTTCTAATTCTTGAAGCTTATAATTAAGTGCTTCTGAATCAATGATTTCTTGAGCTTTTTGAACTTCTGTTCCAATTAGTTTATTTTTCTCTTTTATTTTATTATCATCTTGGATGTTATCAAATGTTATTGGGGTATATGTTTCGATTGCTTTACTTATAATTGCTTTTTGAGTTAACTTATCGATACCTTCTAATGATTGTAAGTTTAAGAGATTTATTAATTCTTTTTTACTTAAATAATTATTATAGTCAGTATTGCCTGCGATTTTACTATACTTTTTATATTGTTCAACTTGCTTGTTAACAAAGTTTTGAGCGTCATTTATTGCTTTCTCTCTTTTGTGATAGGCGTTATAATCATTGCGTGGAATAAGTTGAACAGAGTTGCGCAAAATTGCTTTAAGTACAGAAATATCTTTTTGGTATTTCAAGATTTCAGAAAAATCTACATTGTCAATTATTTCTTCTGATGTAATATAATTTAATTTATGCTCTAGCATTTTTTGATAATGACTTTTTGTTGGATTATTAATGTTATTTTCTATTGTTTTATCTACTATATTTTGGATTCTTACAATTTGTTCTGTAATTTTTTCTTTGGCATTATTATCACAAATATTTACTGGTATATAATTGGCAGATGCTATCATTTTAATTGTTTTTTGTTTTTGAGGTGGTAATTTTTCCATTGCTGAGAAATTTAATAAATTAAGAAATTCTGATATTTCAACAAGTGAATCATTTTTCCCACCTTTTGCAATTAACTCCGGATTACACATTATTTCTGTATCTTGGCTAGGGGTATAAGTTGTATAATAATTATTTGTTTCTACATTAGGTTTATCAAGCATTTCTATTGCTGGTATACTTATTGCTGATAACGCGACTAATGAACCTAATAGTGCATTTTTTAATTTATTTTTATTTGTTTTATTATTAGGGTTTTTATTATCAACTATATTTTTGTCGTCATTATAGTTATATTTTGGTATTGTTGGTTTAAAGTAATATTGTGGATTATTATTTATCATATTAGCACCTTTTGCCAATGTAAGTTTTGTGAAGATGCATAATTGATTTAAAATAGTTTAAATTTTACATATGTTTACATATAATAATTATTATGATTGATTTAATTCCTGTTAGTAATAATTTTGATGATATATATGCAGATATGATTCTTCAGTTTCCAGTAGAGGAATTGAAGACAAAGTCTTATTTTATAAAATTATGCAGAGATAAAGATTATAAAATATTTAGATGTTATAAAGAAAATACAGAAATTGGCTATATAATGGGGATTTTTGATGAATATATATGGGTGGATTATTTTGCTGTGCATAAAAATTTTCAATCAAATGGGTATGGTTCAAAAATATTAGAATCTTTATTTAAAAAGTTTGGAAATTGTTCTAATGGTGTTTTATTTGAAGTAGAGAAAATAGATAGTAATAATATAACAACTATAAGGCGACAGGATTTTTATAAAAAAATAGGTTGTATAAATACGGGATTAAATTATTTATTTCCAAGCTATAATAAAATAATACCAATGGATTTATTATATTTCCCTTTAAGAGAAAGAATTATCAATCGTCAAGAGATATTATTTTTTATAAGGAAAGTTTTTAATAAAATTCATGCAGATGTTAAGTCAAAAGATATTGCTTATTCAAAAATCACCTAAATAAACCTATACATGTACTTATATTTTTTGTACATTAATAAATATATATAAATAGAGAGGATTATTTAATGAGTACAAATCAATTATTAAAACCCGTAACATTAGAGAAAAAAGAGAATTTAAATATTGGTGGTTGTGATATGGTTGAACTCGTTAAACAATATGGAACCCCTTTATATGTTTTAGATGAGCAAACTATAAGAAGTGTTTGTAGAGAATATAAAAAATCTTTTTCGAAATATGATAATGTAAAAATGATGTATGCCTCAAAAGCTCTTTGTAATAGTGCTGTTGCTAAAATTATATCAAGTGAAGGTTTTGGGTTTGATACTGTTTCAGCAGGCGAGATTTATACAGTTTATAAATCCGGTATAGATATGTCAACAGTTCTTTTTAATGGTAATAACAAGACAGCTGAAGAGATTGAACTAGCAATTAAATATGGAGTTGGAAGATTTTCTATTGATAATTATCATGAAGTTGAATTGATTTCAGAAATTTCCAAAAAATATGGTAGAACAGTTCAAGCTTTGTTACGTATTACGCCAGGTATTGAATGTCATACGCATAAATATATTCAAACTGGTCAATTAGATTCAAAATTCGGATTTGATTTATCTCAAATTGATTCCATTATTGAACATATTTTATCTGTTGATAAAACAATAAATATAAGAGGTCTGCATGCTCATATAGGATCTCAAATCTTTGAACCACAGTGTTATGCAGATGAGGTTGAAGTTTTAGTAAAAGAGATTTCAAGGATTGATAATAAATATAATATAAAACTTGATGAGATAAATATCGGTGGAGGTTTAGGAGTGAAATATGTTGATACAGATGCACCTCCATCAATAGAATTAATTGCAGATTATATAATTGATTCATTAAATAAAAATATATCTAAATATGGAATAGATAAGCCTACGTTATATTTAGAACCAGGTAGAAGTATAATCTCAACAGCTGGAGTTACTTTATATACAGTTGGAAGCTCAAAACAAGTTCCCGGCATGACAAAGTATGTTTCAGTTGATGGAGGTATGGCAGATAATCCTCGTCCAAGTATGTATGAAGCAGAATATTATGCTGAAGTAGCAAATAAATATGATAAAAAAGAGACAGAAAAAGTTACAGTTGCAGGAAAGTTTTGCGAATCTGGGGATATTTTAATTAAGGATATTGAATTACCCATTTTAGAAGCAGGTGATATTATATGTGTATATAATACAGGGGCATATAATTATTCAATGGCTAGTAATTATAATAGAGCATTAAAGCCTGCAATGGTACTTGTAAATAATTCTCAATCTGATATTATTATATATAGGGAAACATTGGACGATTTGGTTTCTCACGATAATATTCCTAATAGGTTAGTATAATGATAGAAAAATTTTTATTACCTTTTAATCAAATTGCAAATTTCCAATTTTCATTAGATTGGGTTAATTTTGTAGAACTTTCTATTATTGCCTTATTAGTATTTTGGTTTTATAAACGTTTTATTGAACATACTCAAGCAGAAAAACTTGTCAGAGGTTTAATGTTTTTAGTTTTTGCTTGGATATTTTCAGAAATTTTAATAATTTTAGATTTACGAATATTAGGAGTTTTTGTAAAGTCACTAGTAACTCTTATTGCATTAAGTTTGATTGTTATATTTCAGCCAGAATTAAGACGTTTTTTAGGATATTTAGGTCAGCCAGGTTACATAAGTAAAACTTTATTTGGTTTAAAATTTCATCAAGTGTCTCAAGATGATAAAATAGATGTAGTAAAGGAAATCGTCGAAGCAGTTAAATACCTAACGAAGACAAAAACAGGTGCGTTAATAGTATTCCAAAATGAATACAGTCCTACAGCTTATTCAGATGTCGGAACGAAGTTAAATGCAGATGTTTCAACGGAACTAATATTAACAATTTTCCATACAAATACTCCACTGCATGATGGTGCCGTAGTAATAAAGAATAATAAAATTTTGTCAGCAGGAGTACTTTTACCTTTAACAGAGGATCCAAAATTGAGTTGGAAGTATGGTACTCGACATCGTGCAGCAATAGGTTTGTCAGAAGTAAGTGATTCTGCTTGTTTAGTTGTTTCAGAAGAAACAGGAGATGTTTCTCTTTGTTTAGATGGTTCATTGAAAAAATATGAAGATTTAGCTACTTTTAAAAATGATTTAGCTTCTATTTTAGGTGTAGAATGTTCTGAAAATTCATCAAGTAAAAATAATATATTCAATTTTAATAAAATTTTAAAAAATGATGAAGTAAAAAAAACTGAGGGGAATGCTTAGTGAATTTGTTTCAGAAACCGGAAGTAAAACATAAATCTAAGAAAGAGTTATTAAAAGAAATATTTATTCAGTTGATATGGCTAACAATCGGTTCTATAATAGTAGCTTTTGCATTAGAATCGTTTATGTTACCTCATAAAATATTTGATGGTGGTGTAATTGGTATTTCAATGATGTTGAGTTACCTAACGCACACTCAATTGGGGTTATTGATATTTTTAATTAATTTACCATTTATGGTCTTAGCATTCCATAAGTTAGGTAAACGTTTTGTATTTCAGACATTATTTGCAGTTACAATATTGTCTATTTCAACTAATATGTTTCATTGGGAAATAGCTACCAAAGATTCTTTGCTTGCTCCAGTCTTCGGAGGTATAATTCTTGGAACCGGAGTTGGTTTAATCTTAAAAAATAATGCATCCTTAGACGGCACAGAAATTATGTCAATAAATTTATCTCAAAAATTTTCATTTATGACAGTTGGAGAATTTTTAATGGGATTTAATCTTATTATTTATCTCGCAGCCGGTTTAATGTTTGGTTGGGATAAGGCAATGTATTCAATTCTGACATATTTCATCGCCTCAAGAACAATTGATGTTGTAATGGAAGGATTTAATAGTTCAAAGGCAATAAGAATTGTGTCCCAAAATTATCGTGATTTGGGTAAAGCTATAATGAAGGAATTAGATGTAAGTGTTACATATATTCGAAGCCGAGGAGGATATTCAGGATTAGATAATGTAATAATATTTTGTGTAGTTTCTCGTGTTGAAATGGCTAAATTAAAACAATTAGTAAAAGATATTGACCCAAGAGCCTTTTTGGTTGTTGAGAATGTTCATGAAGTAGAAGGTGTAAGAGTTAAAAAGAAATAATATACTGGACAAGAAGTTAAAATTATTATAAAATATTACAAAAAGGAAGAATTATGGCAAAAAATAATGATACTATACCAATAGAAGTTTGTATATTAACAGCAGATCATGATATAAAAGGAACCGTTCATGTTTCAAAGTATACTAATACGAATCGTGAATTGACAGATTTATTAAATGATAAGGATCGCCGTTTCTTAGCAGTAACAAATGCTGAGATCTATTCAAGAAATTCAAAGCAACCACCAAGAAGATATAATTTTTTAGAAATTCATATGGATTATGTATTAATGGTACATCCTACATCTCAAGCAGTATTTAAAGAATCAGGAAAAACTCAAGAAGATATTGCAAGATTTAGAGAATTAAGATTGAAATTAAATCAAACAAAACCATTTTAATTAAATGTAGAATTTTATTTTGGAGAAGATAGGGTTAGTTATGAAAAGAGCTATTTTAATAATTACAATACTATTTATTGCAGTAATTTCAACAGCTTGTATAAATAATTTTGCCGTTCAAGAATTAAATAATAAAGCACAAACTTATCTAAATAATGGTGATTATGAATCAGCAATAGATAGATTAGAGGCAAGTATTGATTTAGATAGCACAATATTTGAAACGCATTATAATCTAGGAGTTGCATATATAAAATCAGAAAAGTATGAAGAAGCAATAAAAGCACTTAGTAAGGCAATAGAATTAAATTCTGATAAACCAGATTCATATTATTCGTTAGCTGTTGCTCAAGAATCTTATGCTGATGAAATTTTAGAATTGAATGAAAAGCCAAGTTCTAATTCTGATGATGATATTTCTGATAATAATCAAAGTAAAAAACAAAATTCAGCAATAAATATGACTCCAGAGCAAAGAAAAGCAGCAGCAATTGAATTATATACTAGTTCAATCGCTTCATATAAAAAATATTTAGAAAAAGCTCCAGATAAAAAGGACTTTGAAGATATTAATAACCAAATTAAATCAATTGAAGAGGAATTACTAGAGTTGGGAAAAACAGCTTAGTATGTTTGAATTTACTTCTCCTGGTTGTGTCGCTTTTTCTATATTAGGATTTGATATTTATTATTATGGTATTTTAATGGGGTTTGCAATATTTTTGTCCCTATTTATATCTAATTTTATAGCAAATAAATTTTATAAATATAATAATTTAATATTAGATGTTTCACCATTAATATTGTTATTTGGAATATTTGGTGCTCGTTTATATTATTGCGTGTTAAATTATTCATATTATATCTCTAATCCAATGGAGATTTTAGCTTTTAGGAATGGAGGGTTATCTATTCATGGAGCACTAATTGGTGGAGTTATTGCTATAGTTATAGAAGCCAAAAGAAACAATAAAAAGGTATCTGAATTATTAGATATATTTGCATATTCATTACCTTTGGGGCAAGCAGTAGCACGGTGGGGGAATTTTTTTAATTCAGAAGCATTTGGTTATCCAACAAACTTACCATGGAAATTATTCATTCCCATAGAATCTCGACCTTTAGAATACATACATAATGAATACTTTCATCCAACATTTTTATATGAATCAATTCTAGATTTATTTATATTTTTTACAATGTTGCTTCTGTTAAAAAAACATAAAAATATTCAGTCAGGAAAAATAGCAGCAATTTATTTATTGCTATATTCTATCGTAAGAATATTTGTAGAGTTATTTAGGATAGATTGTTCTTATAAATTTTTAAATTTACCAATTCCTATAGTCTTGTCTATTATTTTAATTGTGTTTTGCTTGTTTTATTTGGTTAAGAAACACAAGTAAATCATTCCTATTTATTGTTTTTTGAGTAGATGTATTTAAATCTTTAATAGAAATTTGGTTATTAAGAATTTCATCATCTCCAAGAATTAGAGCATATTCAGCAAGTTTTGCAGCTTTTTCCATTTGTTTTGTAAATTTTTTGTTTGTCATATCAAAATCAGCACTTATTCCGTTGTTTCTAAGTTCAGCAATTAGTTTGATTGTTTCTTCAATATTTGTTGACACGACATAAGCAGTAAGTTTAGTATTTTGTTTATCTTCAATGAGTGAGAATAATCTTTCCATTCCCATCGCAAATCCAACAGCTGGGGTGTCTGTTCCTCCAAGGTTTTTTACTAAAGAGTCATACCTACCACCCCCACATACTGCATTTTGAGAACCTAAATTATTAGATTTTATTTCAAATACAGTTCTGTTATAGTAATCTAAACCTCTTACTAATAATTTGTTAACAGAATAATTAATACCTAAATTATCAAGATACATTTTTAATGTTTCAAAATGTTCAGCGCATTCTTCGCAAATAAAATCATTTTGAATTACAGCTTGAATTTCTGGTATTGCATAGATTTCCTTACAAGATTCAACTTTACAATCTAATAACCTAAGAGGATTTTTTTCAAATCTATTTTGGCAATCTTCACATAAATTATTAAGATGTGGTTTAATAACTTCTTTAAGTTTATCCTTAAATTCTTCTCTACATTTTGGGCATCCAAGAGAATTAATTTCAATATCTAAATCATCTAAGCCAAGAGAATTAAGATATCTAACAGCAATAGCAATAGCTTCAGCATCAGCAGTTGGTTGTTCAATGCCAAACATTTCTATCCCTACTTGATGGAATTGTCTTTGTCTTCCAGCTTGTGGTCTTTCATATCTAAACATAGGTCCTTTGTACCATAGTTTAACAGGGGCACTGAGTCTATGCATCCCATGTTCAATAAAGGCTCTAACAACACCAGCAGTATTTTCTGGTCTTAAAGTAATAGAACGTTCGCTTTTTTCAAAAGTATACATTTCCTTGTTAACAATATCTGTAGTATCTCCAACTCCACGCGCAAATAATTCTGTTGCTTCAAAAATAGGAGTTCTAATTTCACTATAACCAGCATAAGAAAAAACTTCTAAAGCTTTTTGTTCCATAAAATGCCACAATTCAACTTCAGATGGCAATATATCTTTTGTACCTTTTTGAACTTTAATAATATTTCCCATACTTTGATTATATTAAGACAGTGCTTTAAAGTCAAATCTTGTCTACGTTAATACTCTATTGTATAATTATTTTAGAGATTTCATAGTGAGGTGTAAATTTGACAACAACAATAGCCGTAACAGGGAAAAGTGGAAGTGGAAAAACAACAATAGTAAAGTCTTTTTTAAAACTAATAAACGAGTTTTTTCCAGAAAAAACAGTTTTAATTTTAGATAATGATTTATCAAGTGAGTTTGGTCATAGTTATGGTTTAGATATTCGAAATACAATATATGGTATTCGAAGTGGGAAACATGAATACAAAACAGGAATTCCTCAACATATGACAAAACAGGAATATGTTGAATGGGCGATGGAAGATATTATATATACTTTAAATGATAATACTGATATATTAGTATCTTGGTTTATAGGATCAAAAGATTGTCGTTGTCCTATTACAGCTCAAATCAATGATGCCGTTTTAAAGGTAATAAAACGTTATGATTATGTAATATTTGATTGCGAATTCGATTTAAAATATTTAAATCAGTTAGTAGATATAGATATAGATTTAACTGTAATAGTTGCTAATCCAACAGAAGAATCTATACATTTAGCAAAAAGGATAGAAGAATTTTCATCAAAGTATGCAGCAGGAGGACAAATGGGAGTAGTCCTTAATAAAGTTCAAAATCAAGATATGACAACAGTATTAGATTTATTGAAAAAGTATGATTTAGACGTATTGGGTGTAGCCCCATTTGATGAATATTTAGTAGAGCATTCCATTGAGAAAGATTCAGAAGTTGTAAAAAATGCAATAAAAGAATTCTATTATAGATTAAACTTACCACAGGTGATGTCATGATATTAGATGGTAAAGCATTATCAAAGAAAATTCTAGACGAGATTAAAAAAGAGGTTGCTAAATTAGATAAGAAACCTCATCTTGTAGTAATTTTAGTAGGCGATGATGCAGCTAGTAAAATTTATGTCAAAAACAAGAAAAAAACAGCATCTGAAATTGGAATAAATTCAACAGTAATAGAGTTTCCTGCGAATATAGAAGAAGCCGTTTTAATAAGTAAAATAGAAGAATTAAATAATGATGATTCTGTAACAGGTATACTAGTTCAAATGCCTTTGCCTAAGCATATAAATAAAGATAATATTGTTTCAGTTATAAACCCTAAAAAAGATGTAGATTGTTTTACTCCAGAAAATGTTGGAAAGTTGGCATTAGGAATGAAACCATATTTTTATCCTGTGACCCCACAAGGAATATTGTTAATGCTAGATTATTATAATATTCCTGTGGAAGGAAGAAATGTTGTAGTAATTGGACGTTCCAATATTGTAGGGAAACCAATGGCTCAAATGTTATTGCAACGTAATGCTACTGTTACGATGTGTCATTCTCATACAAAAAATCTTGAAGATATAATAAAAACCGCTGATATAATAATTTCAGCGGTAGGTAAAAAAGTTGTAAGATGTAAGATGGTTAAGTATAAATCTGTTTTGGTTGACGTTGGTATATCAAGAGATACCAACGGCAAATTAACCGGCGATCTTAACTTTTCGGATTTTAAAGATATAAATGAAATTTTAGATTTTGTTGAAGCTTTCTCTCCTGTACCTGGTGGTGTAGGTCCTATGACTATTGCATCCTTAATGATAAATTCTTTACTAAGCGTCAAGCATACCAGTATCCTTAGTCGCATTTCCAAGAGTTGTCTTGAGTGATTCTGCTTGAGCATTTAATTGTTCTAACAATGTATCATAAGTTGTTTGCATTAAATCGTATTGCATATCCAGTTCGGCATATTCATCAAGTTTTTCTGGATCATATTCTGGAACTTTAATATCAGCATATTTGATAGCATTTGCTTCAATTTGTGCACTTCCAAATTCCTGCTCCTTACTACAATATACCGTTGACCCTATTTTGATGTCTTTTTGACCGTTATTATCTACGACATTATCACTAGCTGAAATCCATTGTTCTTCAGCTTTTGTTTGTCTAGATAATTTTGCAGACATAGCTTCGTGCAACCCTGCCCATTTTGTGGACTGGAGTTGGTTATAATTTACCTGTGATTTCACAGACAAATATTGAGCTAATAATGCTGATACGTCTGCCATTATTTAGTCCTCTGGTTATACATCTTACATACATATAAAGTATATATTTTTTATCTAATTTCAGATGTTAATATATTTGTTACAAAAGTTAATATAAGTGTAAAATTAAGTATTATAAAGAGTTTTGGAACTATTATGATTTTTTTTAATATTAAGTATTGTTAATAATTATATAGAAGAACTCTGTTTTGAAGATTAAATATCTTCAAAATAGAGGCATCCTCCGAAGGAGGAGTATAAAAATAAAATAATTTTTCCCAATAAAAATAAAAAACCGTCAGGATGACGGTAGATTGTGTAATTATAGAAGAACTCTGTTTTGAAGATTAAATATCTTCAAAATAGAGGCATCCTCCGAAGGAGGAGTATAAAAATAAAATAATTTTTCCCAATAAAAATAAAAAACCGTCAGGATGACGGTAGATTGTGTAATTATAGAAGAACTCTGTTTTGAAGATTAAATATCTTCAAAATAGAGGCATCCTCCGAAGGAGGAGTATAAAAATAAAATAATTTTTCCCAATAAAAATAAAAAACCGTCAAAATGACGGTTAAAATGTAATTATAGGGAAAAATTATAGTATTATAGAATTCTATTTTAATAACGTTATGAGAATAATTTATAAGTTCTATCAACGTTATCTTTTGCGACAGTTTTTAGTGTGTCAATCTCTGTTTTAATAGCATTTCTTTCTGCTTCAAGAGCTGCTAAATCGGTATCAAACTTTTTATCTTTTTGATTGATTTTTCTCATATCAGCTTCATATTTAGCTTCAGCTTTTTTTAAATCAATTTCATCAGATACTTCTTGTAAATTAGTATCTGTAGCAATATTAAGTTCGTATGTTCCACAAGTTCCTTCTGCTTTTTTTAAGTCTTCTACAGTGTCACCATTTGTATAAGTAGTAACTTGTTTTCCATCTTTATCTTGAACTTTAACAAGAACAATAAATCCAGAATTAATAAAATTCGTTAATGCTTCGTTTGTATCTGTAAATGTTCCGTCAAGTTTTAGTTCAGCTACTGCTGCATTAAGAGAATTATATACTTTTCCTTTATTATTACCGTAAGCAACTTCAAAAGAATAACCTTGTTTTGCTAATGATTCACCAGTAGCATCTTCAAAGGTAATACTTCCATCTTGTAGAACCTTTTTAGATTGAATTTTAGTTGCATTAAGAGCTTCTTCATATTCAGAATAAACTTTATCAGATTCGTTAGCCATTTGGAGTTTTTGCGCTTCAAGATTTTGAGCTTTATACTCAATATCGTGCATACGAGCAGTTAAATTTAATAATCTAGCTTGTGATGCTGCTAAACCCATCTTTGACTCCTTTTCCTAGTATTTATAATTACGACATTTATTTATTTAATCTTTAATAAAAAGATTATATTTGTTACATTTTTTAATATTTTATTTATGTTATAATCATTTTATGAATAGGAAACCAGTAGTAGCAATAGTTGGAAGACCGAATGTTGGTAAATCAACATTTGTAAATCGTTTAATAGGAAATCGTCAATCAATAGTTGATGATTTGCCTGGAGTTACACGTGATAGAATTTATTTTGATGTTGAATGGTTAGGGAAACCATTTACAGTTATTGATACAGGTGGAATTATTCCAGGAGATGAAGATGATATAATGGTTTCTATTTATGATCAAGCACAGATTGCTTGTAATGAAGCAGATAGAATTGTCTTCATCGTAGATGGTAAGGAAGGTATTAATCCAATAGATTATGATATTGCAAATATTTTAAGGCAATCAGGTAAGCCTATATTTTTAGCCGTTAATAAGATAGATTCATATAACGCATCTTTGATGACTGCAGATTTTTATTCATTAGCATTAGGAGATCCTGTTGGAATGTCAGCGTTACATGGTTCAGGTGGGGTTGGTGATTTGTTGGATTTAGTAACAGAAGGCTTTTCTTCATCTGAAGAGGATGAAGAAGAAGATAAAACAATTAAAATTGCAATAGTAGGTCGTCCAAATGCTGGGAAATCTTCAATAGTTAATTCTTTATTGGGTGAAAAAAGGGTTATTGTCTCTGACGTATCAGGAACAACAAGAGATAGTATAGATAGTCGTTTAACTTTTGAAGGACAAGAATTTATAATCATAGATACTGCAGGTATTCGTAAAAAAGCAAAAGTAACCTATGGTGTTGAAAAATTTGCAGTAGATAGAGCAATAAAATCAATTAGAGAATGTGATGTTGCATTATTAGTAATTGATGCAACAGAGGGAATATCAGATCAAGATAAAAAGATTGCATCAATTATTACCGAGGCTGGAAAAGGTATGATTATTGCAATAAATAAATGGGATTTGATTGAAAATAAAAAATCTAATACAATAAACAAATTTGAAAAAGAATTAGTAAATGAAATTCCGTTTTTAGATTATGTTCCTAAAATTTATGTTAGTGCATTAACACATCAAAGATTAAATCAGATATTTACAAAAACTAATGAAGTTTATGAGCAATCTACAAAGAGGGTTTCAACAGGATTGTTAAATAAAGTTATAAATGAGGCTTATGTAATGAATCCTCCTCAAAGTGTTAAGAATAAGCGTTTAAGAATTTTATACACAACACAAGTTGGTGTTCAGCCACCTACGTTTGTATTATTTGCAAATAATGCAACATTAATGAAGGATCATTATAAGAGATATATAGAAAATAAATTAAGAGAAGCATTTGGTTTCTTTGGGACACCAATAAGAATTTCATTAAGGGAACGTTCAAATAAAGATAAAAAATAAAACCGGTTCTTTATATGAACCGGTTTTAAATATTTTATTCCACGGTTAATTTTTTCTTATTATCTTTTTGAATAATTTTTTTAGGAGCTGTAATTTTTAATACTCCATGTTCAAGTTTTGCTTTTGTTTTTTCAACATCAATTTCTTGAGGGAAATATATTGTTCTTGAAAATTC
>CALUWB010000031.1 GCA_944324375.1 Candidatus Gastranaerophilales bacterium
TAAAAACAGAACAAGATGATTTGAAAAAAGTTATAAACGATAACGTTGATTTAACATTCAAATTATTTAGCTAATAGGTAAGTAATTGACTAAATTAGTTGAATTTTAAGGGAAATAGTACCATTGTATTTATTTCTATTTGATATTTTTTATTATTAATGTACAATTTTATTTGTACATTTTATGAAAGGGTGTTTAAATGGCAAAAGAAGAGAAAGAACTTGCAGTTATTGAAAGAAGTGATACAGAACAATTAAAAATTTCAATCAGTGAATACAATGGTAAGAGCTATCTTAATATGAGAATATTTTTTACAAACGATGGTGGTTCAACTTGGATTCCGACAAAAAAAGGAGTTACATTCACTCCGGATCAAATGGAAATCTTAAGAGATGCTGTTGATGATGCAATGAAAGAATTTATGTCAGAAGAATAATTATGAATTACGCACTTGTCCTTGTAAATATTAAAGGTTTAGGTGTAAAAACATTCAGTTATATAATACCCGATGATATTAAAGATAAGATTAAAATAGGTCAAGCAGTTCTAGTTCCGTTTGGTCGTCAAGGTTTAGTTAATGCTTTTGTTGTCGGGTTTTCTGATTATTTAGATGAATCTATCAAAGCTAAAAAAATTAATAAGATACTGGATGAAACACCTTTATTTTCTTTGAAGTACCTCAAACTATTAGAATGGGTTGCTAATTATTACTGCTGCGATTTTGTGACAGTTTTAAATATGGCAATCCCTATGAAGTTGATTGATAAGAATGCAAAGACAGAGTATTCAGTTGAATATGTAACGTCAGAGGGTGCGACGAAAAGACAAATTGAAATATTGAATAAGTTACAAGAAACAGGGCGTTACCCTTTAATAGATTTTGAGAGAGTTGCAAAAACTACACGAGCAACGATGAAAAAACTTGAATCAATGGGGTGTGTTAAGTTTTATACAGATGAAATTTATAGAAATCCTTTATCGATATTTTCTGATATAAAACAAGAACCCTTGTCTAAGTTATCAGATGTACAAGAAGAAGTTTATCAAGGAATAAAGAAAAAGATAAATTCTCCAAATCCAATTTTACTACATGGTGTTACGGCATCTGGAAAAACAGAGGTTTATTTTAAACTTATAGATGACGTTATAAAACAGGGTAAAAATGTGCTGTTTTTAGCTCCCGAAATTGCTTTAGCATCTCAGCTTACAAAAAGATTAGCAAGAAAATTTGGAACAGAAGATGTTGCAATTTGGCATAGTAGTATATCAGATGGTGAAAAATATGATGTATGGAAAAGACTATATAATAATGAGATAAAAATTCTTGCAGGCGCTCGTTCTGCAGTATTTGCGCCGTTACAAGATATAGGTTTAATAATTGTTGATGAAGAACACGAGTCTGCTTATAAACAATCAAATCCAGCTCCAAGATATGATGCTCGAACAATTGCTAAAAAATTATCCCAATATTACAAAGCTCCATTAATATTAGGATCTGCAACTCCTGATATTTCAAATTATTACTATGCAACTAATAACAATAATCTTTTTGAGATGCTTAAAAGATATAACAATGCACCAATGGCAAAGATTAAAGTTATAAACATGCAAGAGTATTCAAAAGCTGCTTATAAGTCAGTTATATCAAAACCTTTGCAAGCAGAGGTTTCTGATACTTTAGCAAAAGGTAAACAAACAATTTTATTAATAAATAGACGAGGATTTTCAACTTATACACAATGTAGAGCTTGTGGGCAAGTCATAGAATGTCCTAATTGTGCAATTCCAATGATATGGCATGCTGCAGATAAAAAATTGAAATGCCACTATTGTGGTCAAGAAAGTTCTTTCCCTGATGAGTGTCCAAATTGTGGTTCTGATGCTTTAAGAAACTCTGGTATGGGAACACAAAAAGTTGAAATGCTTATAAAAGAGCTTTATCCAGATGCAAGAGTTGAAAGAATTGATAGTGATATTTTAACAAGGAAAAATGCTCATATTGAAGTCTTGAATAGATTTCAAAAAGGTGAAATTGATATTCTTGTTGGAACTCAAATGATAGCAAAAGGTTTAGATAATCCAAATGTAACTTTGGTTGGTGTGATAAGTGCAGATGCAAGTTTTAATTTACCAGATTTTAGAGCAGCTGAAAGAGGATTTCAGCTATTAACCCAAGTAGCAGGTCGTGCAGGTCGAGGAGAATATTTAGGTGATGTTATTTTCCAAACATATAATCCGGATTTTTATGCCTTAGAAAGTGCTAAAGAACAAAATTATTCTAAATTCTTTGATACAGAAATTACAGCTAGAGAGGAATTTGATTATCCTCCTTTTAGTCAAATTATAAGAATTATAATAAGTTGTGAAAATAATTTTAGGGCAGAAAAATCAGCCATGGAAATTGCTATGCGATTAAATACTATGACTGATAAGTTTGGTTTTTCTGAATATTTGTCTGTTTTAGGGCCTTCTCCTTGTGTTATTGAACGATTGAATGGGTTTTATAGATTTCAAATTATTATAAAAAATAAATTGAACGAAAAAGGTCATTCATTTGTTTCAAAATTCTTTGATAAAATAACAATGCCAAAAGATATAAGATTAGCAATTGATGTTGATCCGATTGATATTTTGTAAGTTTGTTTGAGTTATAATTTACCTATGGAATTATTGTATTTAGAGGAAGTTGATTCAACAAATGCTTATGTAAAATCCCATGCCAGCGAGCTAAAAGATTTTACAGTTGTATATACTTCACATCAAACAGCAGGCAGAGGAAGATTATCAAGAAAATGGGTTGATACAGGTTCTGATAATATTTATATGACAATTTTTTTGAAGCCTTTTGATGAATTTAAACCAATCTATTCAAATCTTACCCAATATTTATCAGTTGTACTTGCACAAACATTGGAAGATTATGGGGTAGAAGCTAAAATAAAATGGCCAAATGATGTTTTAGTTAATGGGAAAAAAATTGCAGGAATTTTGTCTGAGACCTCAATGCAAGGAAATAAATTCTTAGGTTTGGCATTAGGTGTTGGGATTAATTTGAATACATCTCAAGAAAGCCTTGATAAAATTGATAAACCTGCAACTTCTCTAGCTGTTTGTTTGAATAAAAAAATTGATAGAGATAAATTTTTGCATGCCCTTTTAGAAAAGTTTTGTTTGTATTATGATAAATTTATAAATGAGGGCTTTTTGTATATAAAAGATGAATATGTAAAAAGAGCATCATTTTTGAACACGAGAGTTTCCATCAATGTATTAGGCGAAATACACGAGGGAATAGCAGTTGGATTAACCGATGATGGAGCTTTGGTTTTAAATGAAAATAATAAAAATCATGTATTTTTAATAGGAGATATATTATGAATGAAAATTTAGCAAATGGCTTAGCCCTAATGGTTATAGGGATGGGTACAGTTTTATTCTTCCTATGTATAATGATTTTTTGCATGGATATCATGTCAAAAGTTGTTATTTGGTTGAATAAAATATTTCCAGAAGTTATTCCAGAGACAACCGGTTCAAAAAGAGCAATTAAAAGTTCAAATGATGAAGAAGTTGCTGTAGCTATATTGTCAGCAATGATGAAAAAATAAGGTACTTGTCTTAAGAGTATCTTTTTTTATGCTTAAAAAATTTTGTATTATAGAGAGGATAAAGAAATGACAAAAAAACTAATTAAAGTTATGGATACTTCTTTCAGAGACGGATTTCAATCTGTTTATGGTGCAAGAGTATTCGTTGATGATTTTCTTCCTGCATTAAAATCAGCAGTAGATGCAGGTATCAGACATTTTGAAGTTGCAGGTGGTGCAAGATTCCAATCACCAATTTTCTACTGTAACGAAAATGCTTTTGAAACAATGGATAAAATCAGAGCTGCAGTTGGTCCAGATATCAACTTACCATCATTAGCTCGTGGTGTTAACGTTGTAGGTTTAGATTCTCAACCTAGAGATATGATTAACTTACACGCAAAAATGTTCAAAAAACACGGTGTGACAACTGTTAGAAACTTTGATGCATTAAACGACGTAAACAACTTAATTTACTCAGGTCAATGTATTAAAGATAACGGTCTTAAACATGAAGTAACAATAACAATGATGGAATTACCAATCGGATGTACAGGTGCTCATGACGTAGAATTCTACGAAAGAGTATTACGTTCAATTTTAGATGCAGGTATTCCATTTGATAGTTTAGCATTCAAAGATGCTTCAGGTACTTCTTCACCAAGAAAAGTATATGAAACAATTAAACGTACAAGAGAAATCTTAGGTGCAGATGCTCATATTAGATTCCACTCACACGAAACAGCTGGTACAGGTTTAGCTGCTTACTTAGCTGCACTTGATGGTGGTGCTGATGGTATCGACTTAGCTATGAAACCAGTTTCTGGTGGTACAGCTCAACCAGATATCGTTTCTATGTGGCACGCATTAAAAGGTACTGAATACGATTTAGGTATCGATGTAGAAAAAATTATTGAAACAGAAGAAATCTTCAAAGAATGTATGAAAGATTACTTCTTACCTCCAGAAGCATTAGCAGTTAACCCAATGATTATTTCTTCACCATTACCAGGTGGTGCGTTAACAGCTAATACTCAAATGATGAGAGATAATGGTGTAATGAACAGATTCCCTGAAGTTGTTGCAGCTATGAAAGAAGTTGTAGAAAAAGGTGGATTTGCAACATCAGTTACTCCTGTTTCTCAATTCTATTTCCAACAAGCATTCAACAATGTTATGTTTGGTAACTGGAAGAAAATTGCAGAAGGTTATGGAAAAATGGTTCTTGGTTATTTCGGTAAAACACCTTGTGAACCTGATGCTGAAATCGTAAAAATTGCACAAGAACAATTAGGTTTAGAACCAACTACTGAAAAAGTTGTTGACTTAAACGATAAAGATGAAACAAAAGGTATTGCAGCAGCTACAAAAATGTTACAAGATGCAGGCTTAGAAGTTAATGATGAAAACATCTTCATCGCAGGTGCTTGTAAAGAAAAAGGTATTATGTTCTTACAAGGAAACGGAGTTATCGGTGTTCGTAAGAATTGTCCTGAACAAGCTTGTGCTCCAGTTTCTAAAAACGGTAGCGAATACACAGTTAAAGTTAATGGTAAAAACTATGCTGTTAAACTTGAAGGTGATAAAAAAGCTACAGTTAATGGAAAATCATATGATATTTCTGTTACAGAAGGTATTCAACAAGCAGCAGCTGCATCTGGTGATGGAACTCCAGTTAAAGCAGCATTACCAGGTAACGTATTAAAAACTTGTGTTGAAGTTGGTGATACTGTAGAAGAAGGCGATGTACTTTTAGTTTTAGAAGCTATGAAAATGGAAACAGAAGTTAAATCTCCATCTGCAGGAACAATTCAATCAGTTGATGTTGCTCAAGGTGATAAAGTTATTACTGGTCAAGTATTGGTAACTTTAGGTTAGGAGGCTTGAGATGCAAATAGCTGAAGGTTTAATGAATTTATGGCATTCAACAGGGATATTTAATATGATATCCCCTGCTGATCCTACTATAACAAGTCCTGTTGAACAATTTTTACATCAATTTGGACACCCAATTATGTTAGTAATTTGTTTATTCCTAATGTGGTTAGGTATTAAAAAACAATTTGAGCCATTGTTATTGGTTCCAATAGCATTTGGTGGTTTCTTATCAAATATCCCAGTATGTGATATTGCAGGTCCTCACGGTTTCTTAGGTATCATATATGAAGCAGGTATTCACCAAGGATTATTCCCATTAATAATCTTTATGGGTGTTGGTGCTATGACTGACTTTGGTCCGTTAATTGCTAACCCTAAAACTGCATTATTAGGTGGTGCTGCTCAGTTTGGTATATTTGGTGCATTATTATTAGCACTTTGTGTATTTGGGTTCACATTACCACAATCAGGTGCTATCGGTATCATTGGTGGTGCTGATGGTCCTACTTCAATTTTCGTTACTTCAAAATTAGCTCCTGAATTATTAGGTGCTATTGCAGTTGCAGCTTATTCTTATATGGCTTTGGTTCCGGTTATTCAACCACCTATTATGAAATTATGTACAACTGAAGCTGAACGTAAAATTGAAATGAAACAGTTAAGAGAAGTATCAAAAAGAGAAAAAATTGTTTTCCCTCTTGTTGTTTTATCTTTATGTATCGTATTATTACCTGATGCTTGCCCATTATTAGGTGCTTTAGTATTTGGTAACTTATGTAAAGAATGTGGTGTTGTTGAAAGACTTTCAGATACAATGCAAAATGCTTTAATCAACATTGTAACTATTTTCTTAGGTTTATCTGTTGGTTCTAAATTATCAGCTGAACAATTTTTAACAGTTCAAACATTATTTATCTTAGTTTTAGGTATCGTAGCATTCTCATTAGCTACTGCAGCAGGGGTTATAATGGCTAAGATTATGAACTTATTCTCTAAAGAAAAAATCAATCCGTTGATTGGTTCAGCAGGTGTATCAGCTGTTCCTATGGCAGCTCGTGTTTCTAACAAAGTTGGTTTGGAATACAATAGCCAAAACTTCTTGTTAATGCACGCTATGGGACCTAACGTATCAGGTGTTATCGGTTCTGCCGTTGCAGCTGGGGTTCTTTTAGCTCTTTGTCACTAATACAATTAGTTTATTTATAAAAATACCTCATCTTTGGATGGGGTATTTTTGTTATAATTGACTTATGAAAAAGATTTACGGGATATTATTAATATTTACTGTATTATTGGCATTTATAATCTATGTAAGATATGCTGAAAATTTTGTTCGGGTTGTAAAGATTATCGCACCTAATTCTATTGTATTAGACAATGATAAATCTATTAATTTTGATATATGCGTATTGTCTTTCGCTAATAAAGAATTATGCAAAGAAGTGGCTCAAAAACTAGGTGTATCTTATGATGATATTTTAGCTGTTGGGCATTTAGCTGATAAATTTGCTGATGATAATCTTTTAGGTAAACCTATTGTGTTAGATGACTATAAAAATAAATTATTAAAGTCTGCCTTTGTTATAAGAAATGGTTTACCAATTAATTCTGAGCAATTTGGTGTTGAGTTAAAATATGCAAGAAAGCAAAATTTTGTTATTTATAATTTAAAATCAAAAAAGTATCACAAATTAAGTTGTAAATATGGGGCTATGGCTCATAATGTAGTTATAATTCCAAAGAGAAATTTGTCAGATGGGGCAGTTCCTTGTAGGTTTTGTTTAGATAATAAAAAAAATATAAAACCAGAAAAAACAAAAGTATCCAAAATCCTTAAACCATCATTGGTGTTAAAAATTCCATATATTAAAATACTTTTTTCGGATTATACTACTAATTTGAAGGTGTCTAATGAATGTAAATCTGATATATGCAAGGAAATATTAACTCAGATTAATTCATCTCAACAAACTATTGATATGGCAATTTATGGGTATGAGCATGTTCCTGCGATTGAGTTTGCACTTTCAAATGCTATGAAACGTGGTGTTAGGATAAGATTAGTTTACGATAGGGATTTGAATGGCAAGAATATTTATTCAGATACAGATTTTATTTCTAAATTTATACCTAATTCAGTGTCGGATTTAGATAATTCAATTATGCATGATAAGTTTTATATATTTGATTCCAAACGAGTAATAACAGGATCTGCCAATTTAAGTTGTACAGATATGTCAGGCTTTAATTCTAATAGCGCTGTATTAATTGATTCTCCTTCTGTGGCAAAAATTTATCAGCAAGAATTTGAACAGATGTATAATGGGAATTTTCATAATACAAAATCGGGAATAAATAAACAAGACATTATTCTTGGAAAATCCGTTCTTTCGATATATTTTTCTCCTAAAGATGATGTAACTCATAAAAAGGTTATTCCATTAATAAATTCTGCAAAATCATATATATACATGCCTGTATTTTTGATAACAGATAAAGATATTACGACAGCTTTGATATCAGCTAAAAAGCGTGGAGTTGATGTTAAAGTTATTGTAGATGCAGTTAATGCAAAAGGAAAGGCATCTAAGCATCAAATATTGAGAAATAATGGAATATTGGTTAAAACAGAAAATTATGCAGGGAAATTACATTCCAAATCTATAATAATTGATGATAAATATGTTGTGATTGGTTCAATGAATTTTTCATATTCTGGGAATTACAAGAATGATGAAAATTTAATAGTTATAAAAAATAGAGAAGTTGCAGTATTTTATCGGAAATTTTTTGAATATTTATGGGGTAAAATTTATAATTTCTGGTTAACTCATGATGTATCAGCCGAAAGTATATATTCAATAGGTTCTTGTTCAGACGGTATAGATAATGATTTTGACGGGAAAATAGATAGTGAAGATGAAGGCTGTAAAAACTTAGTTAAAACTAAGTAAATGTCTTAAATGTACTTTCAATGTTTTCTTTTGCAATTTTTTTCAGAGATTCAATTTCAGTTTGAATAGCGTTTCTTTCTTCTTCTAACTGATTTAATTCTGTTTGATATTTTGTTTCTTTAGAATTGATATCACTTAAGTTTGCTTCATACTCGCTATCAGCTTTAGCAATAGCATCGTCATTCGAAATTTCTCTTAATCCTGTATTTGAAGATGCTGTAATATTATCAATATCTTTGTTTTGTTCATCATATACACCAAGAACTACTTGAGCGTTTTTAATCATATTGTTAACCCAAGTTGCACTCTTAGCGTTATCTTCAGATATAGGCTTACATCCTCCAGCAGCAAGAATTGCATTGAACATTCTTTCATAGTATAAACCAAGTTCTGGATCATCATATTTTGTATAAGTTTCTTTGCTTTGAGCATTAAATATAGTTACATGATCTTTATAGGTTTGGTAATTATCAAGCGCTTTTTCAATTTCAGCAATTGTCATTCCAGATGTAGCTACATAGTTTACTAAATTTGTTTCGGCTGTAGCTCTAGATTTTTCTCTTTCTGCATCTTGAATATTTTGAGCAATTGCAAGTAAACTATCTCCAATGTTCGCATTTTCTCCTCCAGTATATGCGTTCATTGTATCTTGAATTGTTGCCTCATAAATATCTATTGTAGCACCATCATTTACTTTATAGTTACCACCATTTAGTAATAATGATAATTTATATTGATCATCAATTACTTTTTTATTATCTCCATCTTTCGCCTCTTCTGTTGGTTTATCATAGCTTATATATGTTTTGCCATCAGTTGTATGTGCGATTAATTTATTAACATTATTGGTGTTGTTAAAGATATCTGATATATTAAAGCTATTACAATAGTCAATAATTGTTTTAACCTCTCCTGTATAGTAAGGAGTTGTTTTTAGTTCATTTAGGTAATTTTTAAGTTGTGTTAATTGTGTATTATCTGTTGATAAATATACTCCACTTGTATTGGAGTTTTTACATCCTGATGCAATTATTGCTACTTTATAAGCGTCTTCATATATATCTGTATTTGGAGGATTTTCTACTAATGCATTTAATTGTACATATTTTTCTCTGAATTCGTCAGAAAATGGTAGTACATTCCATCCATTAAGTTCATCTTGTTTAACTTGTTGTTCTGCATTTATATATTCATCTGTATGTACATCTTTTAAATAACCAACTCCCATACTAGTTAAGAATGCATATATATCGCCACCTGCATCATTATATGCATTATATACTTTTAAAGGTTGATATAACAAACCATCATTAATATCTTGTACGTAATATACATTTCCATTAGCTTTACTATCATGGGTATATTTTGTTAAGTTATTAAAGCTACCATCAATCCATTTTACTTTACCTTCACTGTCATAAGTTTTGGTTTCTAAACTTGTTGCATCAAGAGCATTTATATATTTTTCGTAAATATGGTCAGATTCATTGGATAGGCGTAGCTTTTGAGCCTGTAAGTATTGCGCACGATTTTCAATCGTATGCTGTCTTACAGTTAAGCTTAATAATCTAACTTGTGATGCTGCCATTCCCATTTTTAAGAATTCCTAATTAAAATAAATAGTACCGTACATTGATGTTAACGGTACTATTTTGTCTATTCTTTAGAAATTTTAAACTTTTATTTACAATTCTTAATGTAATCTATTAGCCCTAAAAGAGCGTATTCATAAGATTTTTCTTTAAATCCTACAACTTGAGCAATAGAAACACCAGAAATTAATGACGTGTGTCTAAATTCTTCTCTTGAGTGGATATTTGTCATATGAACTTCAACTGTTGGGATTTGTTTAGCAGATATTGCATCTCTTATTGCAACGCTTGTATGAGTATAACCTCCTGCATTGATAATTAAACCTATAGCGTCGGTTGATTGGATTTTATCAATTATTTCGCCTTCGTGGTTTGATTGGAAGGCTTCTATTTCAATGTTATTTTCAGATGCCATTTGAGTAATTTTGTTTTCGATATCTTTTAAAGTTACATGCCCGTATTTTTCAGGTTCTCTAGTTCCTAGCATGTTAAGATTTGGCCCGTTTAGTAATAATATTTTCATAGTTAGCTCCTATTTATGAATTTTCTTTTATGATATTATTATAAATATGAAAGATATTCAAAATTTAACAGACAATAGAGGGGTAGAGATACAGAAAGTCGGTATAAAAGATATCGAGTATCCTCTTGTTATACAGCGAAAAGACAAAGAAAATCAGGAAGTTTATGCAAAAGTTAAAATGAGTGTTGCACTCCCTGCACATTACAAAGGGACTCATATGTCTAGATTTGTTGAATGTTTGAATGATTGGCGAGAAAAGAATCTTTTAGGAGTAGATATTGAAGGTTGTGCGCAGGATTTAGTTGAGAGATTGGATGCAAAATCTGCTTATTTAAAATTTAAGTTTAAATATTTTGTTGATAAAAAATCTCCTGTAACAGGTATATCTGCACCGATGTGTTATGATTGTTCTTTTGAAGGTATTTTAAAAGATTATGGCGAAGAAGATGAAGAATATACATTTTTGTTAGGGGTTAAAGTTCCTGTAACAACTTTATGCCCTTGTTCAAAAGAAATTTCTGATTTTGGTGCGCATAATCAAAGAGCAATTGTATCAGTTAAGGTTTCTTATGATAGAGATGAGCATATTTGGATTGAAGATTTGATTAAAATGGTAGAAGATGCTTCATCTTGTGGGCTTTATTCTTTATTAAAAAGAGAAGACGAAAAATATGTTACAGAACATGCTTATGAAAACCCTAAATTCGTAGAAGACGTTTTACGAGATGTTGTTTTGGCATTAAGAAATAATGATAAAGTTGATTCTTTTGAGGTTGAATGTGAATCAATCGAAAGTATCCATAACCATTCTGCTTGGGCTTACCAAATAGAAGGGTAACATAACCCTGAGAAAAAGATTAAGTATCTATGGAATAAATCTAAGATAGAATTGATTGTTATGTCTTGTAAATGGTGGGATTGCATTCGCTTTTGCCCACCCTACGGACTACGGACTTCCGTCATTGCGAGCAAAGCGAAGCAATCTATTTAACAGCGACTAGGTGATTAAGTGACTAGGTGATTAAGCTACCCCTCGTCATTGCGAACGAAGTGAAGCAATCTATTTATCTGTGACTAAGTGATTAAGTGATTAAGTGATTTCTCCGATTTGAACTTTGTTTATTGCAAATCTTGTGAAGAACTTATTTATTGACCCATACAATTTTAGCCCTGCAAGTTGCTTATATGGTGGGCACGCATTCGCTTTTGCCCACCCTACGGACTACGGATTTCCGTCATTGCGAACGAAGTGAAGCAATCTATTTATCTGTGACTAAGTGATTAAGTGATTTCTCCGATTTGAACTTTGTTTATCGCAAATCTTGTGAAGAACTTATTTATTGGCCCATACAATTTTAGCCCTGCAAGTTGTTTATATGGTGGGCACGCATTCGCTTTTGCCCACCCTACGGACTACGGACTTCCGTCATTGCGAGCGAAGTGAAGCAATCTATTTATCTGTAACTAAGTGATTAAGTGATTAAGTGATTTCTCCGATTTGAACTTTGTTTATTGCAAATCTTGTGAAGAACTTATTTATTGGCCCATACAATTTTAGCCCTGCAAGTCTTATAAGTTTATTATCTCCAGTAACTATAGTTAATGCTTTGTCTTTTGAATTAACATCAACAATAGTACAAGCATCTTGATATGGGGTTGTATTTTCTGTAATTGTTATTTGATAAGGATTTGGAACAAAAACGTATTTTCTTGTGAAGAAATAAGTGTTACTCCACGGGTGAATACAACGAATTTGAGCTGATATATTTTCAGCAGATTCTTTAAACGAAATTTGTGGATCAAATTCTGTTGAATAATATGTTGCATTTGCTTCATTTTGCGAGATAGGGAATATTACATCTTCTGATAATTTTTCTAATAACTCACATATTGCCCCACGCGCAGTAAGTACAGTTTTGGCTTTCAGTTCTTTCCCTGTGTCAGATTCAGAAATTTCAACTGTTCTTTGGTCTAGGATTGCTCCAGTATCAAAGTTTTCGTCCATAAGATGGAATGTTACACCTGATTGTTTTTCCTTATGCAGTATTGTTCTAAGATATGGATTAGGGCCTCTATATTTAGGCAAGAGTGATGGGTGAACATTTATTGTTGCAATTTTAGGGATATCAAATATCTCTTTTTTAATCTTTTCACTCCAAGACGCAACAATCATTATATCAGGATTTAACCTCAATAATTGACGTCTAAAGGTTTCACTATTTGCGCTATTTGCTTTAATTTCGTGAAGTCGATAGCTTTGTACATAGTTATAATCACAGTTTGGGTTGAATTTATCTTTTAACCATCTTAATGGACGAATATATTTAACTCTATCGTGTCTGAATACTCCAACGATTTGAGAACCTGAGTCAAGAGTTCCTGCTATCATATTCGTAAACATTTCGCCATAGCCGATTATAACTACTTTTAGCATTCTTGAATATCCTTATTAATTTGTTCTTTTAACTCTTCTACTGAACTGAATTTTTGTTCTTCTCTTATTTTTTTTATAAACTTTATTTCAATATTAGTATTATATATGTCTTTGTCAAAATTTAAAATATGTGCTTCTGCAACAGGTTCAATATCGTTTCCAATAGTTGGTTTTTTACCATAGTTTGTAACGGCTTTTTTGTTGAATATGGTTGTTGAATAAGCTCCATATGGTATTTCTATAATATTTTTAGGATATTTTATATTTGCAGTAGGAAACCCTATAGTTCTTCCGATGTGGTTTCCATGAATAACTGTGCCATTTATAGAAAATTCATAACCTAGCATTTTGTTTGCTTTTTCAATATCTCCGGTTGATAGATATTCTTTAATTTTAGATGATGAAATTACTTCATTATCCATTGTTTGAGGTGAAATTTGGGTGTATTTATATTTATATTTTTCCTGACATTTTTCTAGAAGTTTAGGATTTCCTGATTGAATTCCATTGTGTTTAATTCCAAAAGTATGATTAAATCCTGTTGAGATATATTTTGGTTTAAAATGTTCAACGAGCATTTGCAAGTATTCTTCTCCTGTTTTTTGTGAAAGTTTGCTTGTAAAATCAAGTTCAAACAGATAATCAACATCAAGCTCTGATATTAGTTTTGCTCGCTGTTCTCTTGTTGTTATATATTTGCAGTCACCCCCAAAAATTTCTTGAGGATGTTTTTGGAATGTGATTACAGCTGATTTTGTATTGTTCATTTTTGCAAATTGTACAGCAGATTTAATTACAGAGCGATGCCCTGTGTGTACTCCATCAAAGAATCCTAGAGCTAGTGATGTATTTTTTAATTCTATATCGTTTGATAATTCTTCTAATATTTTCATAAGCTAATTATAATACAAATACCTCATTAAACTTTTGTGTCATAAATTTGTTAAACTCTTCTTTTGAGTGTGTTCCTGTACAATGGTAGTGGAATTCAGGATTGACATTTGAAAGGTCTGCTTTTGCCATTATCATTGCGATTTTAGGTGAATGAACTCTTTTTATTATTTCATCAGCTGAAAGTGTTTTCTGACAATAATCTTTGAACCATTCATGGTTTCGAATATTAGAAATAATTTTTTCTTTTATTGGAGAATCTTTAAGAATTATTTGAGCGTATTCTGCACTTACAAACTCGTGTCCGTGATGAATAATTCCACCTTTTTTACCTATGTCATGCAGTAGAATTGAATATTTAAGTATTGTTTTGTCTTCATTTGAAAGTTCATTATATAAAGAATCTTTTATTGCTGATTGTAAGGTTTTAATTGTATGAATATCAATTGTATAAGCATGTGTTTTATGTTGTTGTTTCCCTATTATTCCTACAAATTCAGGGATTTCTTTGAGGATATTATCAAAGTATTCTTTTAAATATGTGTTTGTAAAAGTTGTCTCATTTTCTACAAGAAATTTATGAACAAATGGTTTGATAATTGATTCTTGAGGGATTTTTAAAAGTCCATCAAATCCATCAATACCTTGTGTAATCCCACATTTTTTGTATTCAGTTTCATCAGTATTTTCAATATCTTTGATAAAATCTTCTCTTGAATACTTTAATGGTATGTTATTTATTTCAAATTCAACTATTCTATCCATAGATATATCATAGCTTGAATGAGTTTTTTTTTGTACTTTTACTTTAATCTTTTAGTTGTATAATTTATGTATAGGTTTAAGATAGAGGTAGTTTATGCAAAAAACTTTGGAAAGAAAAAGTGTTAAAACAATAGATTTTAATTGTGATTTAGCACAAGGTTATGGTGTATATAGAAATACAAATGAATATGAATTTTTAGATTATGTAAGTTCTGTTAATGTGTCATGTGGTTTCCATGCCGGCGATCCAATGACAATAAAAAATGCTTTACTAGCAGCAAAAGAAAAAAATGTAGTAATAGGTGCACATATTGGATATCACGATATTCAAGGCTTTGGATATAGACCGATTGATTTAACAGAAGAAGAACTAGAAGCATTAGTGGTTTATCAAGTAAGTGCATTATTATCTTTTGCAAAAGCATATAAGCTAGAAATCGAACATGTAAGACCACATGGTGCAATGTATAGAAGAGTAGGAGAAGATTTTAGATTTGCAACAGTTATTGCTCGTGCAATTCAGAAGAGTTCACAATGGCTTACTTATGTTGCTCCTGCAGGTGACGTTACAGAAAAAGTTGGTGATTATGTAAAAATTCCTGTAGCTCAAGAAATTATGTTAGATAAGGTTTATACACCTGATTTAATGGTTGATTATAAAGTTGCTGATATAGTTGATACAGAAACTTCAATTAAGAGATTACAGCATTTCTTGCACACTTCTCAAATAGATAACAATACAGATGGAAAGAGTTATGTAGAAGCAAGTACAATTCATTTTTCTAATAAATATCCTAATTCATTAGAAATTTTACAGCGAGCAAAAATGTTAATAACTCCTGAACCTGTAAATTATGGAAAAGTAAAATCATCAGGATGGGTGGATTAGTATGAAACAACGTATGAAAAAGAATTTAATGAAAATCCCAAAAGATGCAGCTTGGTTAGTGCCTGGTTTGGAAGTAAAACGTTGGTTTGCTTTAATCTTTTTAGGTTCAGTGTTTATAATGCTAGGTATATTAACATTATCTAGTCCACGTTCTGTGTATAATTTTTTAAGTTATATGAAATCAATGGCATCAGCAGATGTTTTGGCTGTTGCAGTAATAGTATTCGGAGCAATATTATTTTTCAAAGGTTGGCAAAAAACAAACCTTTCAATGCTTGATTTAAGAAATGGCAGAGAAAAAGAAACAATGCTTGAGGCATTATATCGCCGTAAAAAACTTAATAAAGGACCTAAAATTGTTGCCATTGGTGGTGGAACAGGTCTTTCAATGTTGTTAAAAGGGATTAAAAGTATTACAAATAATATAACAGCTGTTGTAACAGTTGGTGATGATGGTGGAAGTTCTGGCAGATTAAGAGAAGAATTAGGTGTATTACCTCCAGGTGATATCAGAAACTGTATAGCAGCATTAGCTGATGATGAGGATTTAGTTACAAAATTATTCCAATATAGATTTAAAATAGGTGAAGGTTTAAAAGGCCATAGTTTTGGTAACTTATTCTTAACAGCTCTTTGTTCTATTACAGGTGATATGGTAAGAGCAGTAAAGGAATCATCAAACGTATTGTCAATTAGAGGTAGAGTATTACCTTCAACATTAGATAATATGAAGTTAGCTGCCGAAATGGAAGATGGTCGAGTTATTCATGGCGAATCTGCCATCCCTGAAGCTGGAGGAAAGATAAAAAGATTATTTACAGAACCTGCTGAATGTAAGGCATTACCAGAGGTAATTGATGCGATACATGAAGCTGATTTAATTATAATGGGTCCTGGAAGCTTGTATACAAGTGTTATTCCAAATCTATTGATAAAAGAAATAGCACAAGCAGTAGCACAGTCACATGCCAAAAAGATTTATGTTTGCAATATTATGACTCAAAAAGGTGAAACAGATAATTATTCTGTAGCAAGTCATATAAATGCCTTGATAAATCATGCCGGCAGTAAAGAAATTTTAGATGCAGTATTGGTTAATAATGTTTTACCTGAAGAAATTTCTCCAAACTATGCAAAAGTTGGTTCATATCCTGTAAATCTAGATATGGAAAATGTAAATCCAATCGGTGTAAAAGTTGTTACGGGAAATCTTTTAGAAGAAGAACAAAGTAAAAATGGTTTAATAAGACATAGTTATAGGCGTGTTGCAAGAGCTATTTATTACTGGTATAGAAAACAAGTAAAAGAGCATAAATAATGATAAAGAAAACAACAGTTAGAACAATTAATAAATTAAAATCAGACGGTCAAAAAATAACAGTTTTGACCGCTTATGATTATTCAACAGCAAAATATCTTGATGAATCAGGGGTTGATATGATATTGGTTGGAGATTCCTTAGCAAATGTTGCATTAGGATATGATTCAACTCAAAAAATATCAATGAATGAAATGTTGATATTTACATCGGCTGTTGCAAGAGGTGTAAATAGAGCATTAGTAATAGGTGATATGCCTTTTATGTCATTTAATGTTTCTATTGAGAAAGCAATGGAAAATATAGGTGATATGATAAAAGCAGGTGCTTCTGCTGTAAAGATTGAAGGGTATAGTGATTATATTCTTGAATTGATAAAAAGATGTACCGAATCAGGAATTCCTGTTGTCGCTCATTTAGGTTTTACTCCTCAGTATATTCATACAATAGGTGGACATAGAATACAGGGTAAAACAAATTCTGAGACAGAAGAAATCTTGCAAAAAGCTAAAAAATTGCAAGAGGTAGGTGCATTTGCTCTTGTATTAGAAATGGTTCCAGAAGAAAGTGCAAAATATATAACAGAAAACATTGATATTCCAACAATAGGAATAGGGGCTGGAAGATATTGCTCTGGTCAAGTTTTGGTAACTGATGATTTGTTAGGCAAGTTCTCAGATTATCATCCAACATTTGTCCGTCAGTATGCTAATTTAAAAGATGTAATAACAAATGCAGTTAAAAATTATGTTTCAGATGTGAAAGAGGGGAGTTTCCCATCAGAAAGTGAAGTATTTCAAATAAAAAAAGAGGAAGTAACATGTTAGTTCATAAGATTGATGAAGTAAAATCAAAGATTAGGGAGTGGAAAAACGAAGGTTTAAAGATAGGATTAGTCCCAACAATGGGCGCTTTGCATGCCGGACATGCCAGCTTAATCAAAAAAGCTGTTGAAACTTGTGATAAGGTTGTAGTTTCAGTATTTGTAAATCCTATTCAATTTTGTCCAGGAGAAGATTATGCAGAGTATCCTCGAACATTAGAAGAAGATGTTAAATTGGCAGAAGAAATTGGTGCTGATATAATATTTGCTCCATCTCCTGATGAAATGTATGGAAAAGGTCAAAGACTTTCAAATGACACTTTGGCATATATAGTTCCTCCATTTTTCTATGTGGATAAATTATGTGGGAAATCTCGTGTAGGCCACTTTGATGGTGTTTGTACAGTTGTTGGAAAATTATTTAATATAACACAGGCTGATTATGCTTTCTTTGGCCAAAAAGATGCTCAACAGTTGATTATAATTAAGAAGTTTGTTAAAGATTTAAACTTCAATGTTGAAATTATACCTTGCCCAATTGTAAGAGAAGAATCAGGATTGGCATTGAGTTCTAGGAATAAATATTTAACAGAAGATGGTAAAAAAGAAGCGTTAGTTTTATCAAAAATTTTGAATAATATTAAGGCTTGTTATGACAAGGGAATAACAGATATCAACGCTTTAAAAGAAACAGCGTTTTCATTCTTAACAGAAAAACACGATATGGAATATTTAGAATTTGTAGATAAAGATGATTTAGAAGATAAAACAATAGCAGATGATAATACATTAGTACTAATAGCTTGTCGTGTTGAAGGTGTAAGATTAATAGATAATATCATTTTAAGTAAGTAAACAAATGCTTAAAATCGGCTTGTTAATCTTGTAATCTTTTTTTTAACATACTATAATTAAGTAAATAGATTTAACTAGATAAGAGGGAAGTTGAGAATGAGTAATCCAAAAGTTGCTGTTATTGGTTACGGAATGTGGGGTAAAAATATTGTCCGTAATTTCTATAATTTAAATGTTTTACATACAGTGTGTGATTTAGATGCAGAAGTTCGCGAAAAAATAAAAGAACTTTATCCAGATATAAACGTAATTTCTGATATGCAAGAAATTATTGATAATCCAGAAATTACAGGTGTAACAGTTGTCACTCCAAGCCATACTCACTACGGTATTGTTAAAAAATTATTAGAAGCCGGCAAAAACGTATACGTAGAAAAACCAATCTCAACAGTCGCTCAAGAAGCTAAAGATTTAATGGATTTAGCAAATGAAAAAGGTCTTGTTCTAATGGTTGGACACCTTTTACTTTATCACCCAGCAGTAAATAGATTGAAAATGTTAATTGAAGCAGGAGAATTAGGTGATATTGTTTATGCACAATCAGATAGACTAAATGTTAATTACTTCAAAAATGATAGAAGTGTTATGTGGGATTTAGCTCCACATGATGTTTCAATGATTTCTTATGTGACAGGTAAAGCTCCATTAAAGGTTATATCAGCTTTAGGTTGCTCAACAGAAGATAATACAATTATGGATATAACTCATATTGGTATAGAGTTTGAAGATGGTTTAATCGGATATATTTCTGATAGTTGGATTACTCCTCAAAAACACGTTACTTTACTTGTAAGAGGTACAAAAGCTACTGCAATTTTAGATGATACAGTTGCTGAAAATAAACTAAAATTATATGATAATCAACCAGGAAGTGCTGTAAAAGATATTCCTTTAGATTATTTAGAAATAGAACCATTAAAACTTGAATGCCAACATTTTGTAAGTTGTATAGAAAACCATACAAAAGCTCGTTCTGATGGAGATAATGGTTTTATGGTTACTAAAATATTAGAAGAAGCTGAAAGAGTTATGTTAGGAGCAAAAGTTAATGCGTTAAATGAAAGACATTTTGCTCTTTCTAGAACTAAACAATTTCAGTAATTAAAATAAGTTAAAGTATAAGAGGTATTTTATGGCAAATTTTGTAACTATATTTAGAGTATTTTTAATGTTTATTGCTCTTTATCTAATGATGGCAATGCCAACATCAGTATCAGCTTATGTATGGGCTTTAGTTTTAACAATATTAGCTTTTGCTCTAGATGGTCTTGATGGTTTTCTTGCTCGTTTGTTGCATGAAGAATCAAAATTTGGAGCTTTATTAGATATTATGAGTGACAGAATTGTTGAAAATTCTTACTGGATATTTTTTGCTGTAATGGGTTGGTTATCAATTTTATTCCCTCTTATTGCAATTACTAGAGGATTTATTACAGATACTATCAGAAGCGCTGCAATGGAAAAAGGTCTAACACCTTTTGGTATGCAAGTAAATCCAATCTGTAAGTTTATTACTGGGTCAAAATTTATGAGAATATCTTATGCAGTAGCTAAAGTTTTAGCATTTATTGTTTTAATAGCTGCTAAAATACCTAATATTCCAAATGCAGATTTAATTTTTAATATTGGATTCTGGTTAGCAGTTATAGCTATTGTGTTCTGTGTAGTAAGAGGTTTACCTGTACTTATTGAGGCTAAATACGTTATAAATGAAACAAAATAAATTAAACATAGTTTTATATGAACCAGAAATTCCACAAAATACAGGCAATATAGCAAGGTTATGCGCTTGTTGTGGTGCAAGTTTGTACTTAGTTGGAAAATTAGGTTTTTCTTTAAGTAGTAAATATACAAAACGTGCAGGTCTTGATTATTGGGATAGTGTTGATTTACATAAAATTGATACTATGGAGGAACTATTTGCAGAGTTTCCTGATGCAAATTTTTATTACTTAACAACAAAAACTGATAAATTATATACAGATATTCAATATAAAGATGGTGATTTTATCGTGTTTGGGCCTGAGACAAGAGGATTACCAGAAAAGTATGTTACAGATAAAAATGCTGTTACAATCCCAATGAAAGAAGGTCAAAGAAGTTTAAATCTATCAAATTCGGTTGCGATAACAGCTTATGAGGTGATAAGACAAAATGGACTTTAAAATGCCTGAACGCCCTGAATTTTCTAATAAAGGGACATTTGGAAAAGTTTTAAATATAGCAGGTTCTGAAAATTATTCGGGAGCAGCTTATTTGTCTTCAGTTTCTGCATTAAGAGTTGGATGTGGCTATGTTGCACTATCAGGTTCGCCCAAATCAATGAATATTGTTGCAAATTTGTCACCTGATATTGTCTATATCCCTATTGCAAATGTAAAAGAAGCGATAGAAAAGTTTAATGTAGTTTCAATTGGTTGTGGATTATCTGTTGAGGCTGGGACATCAATATTATTCAAATCAATAATTTCAACTTTGGCTGGTACTGATAAGACTGTAATTATTGATGCTGACGGGCTTAATTTAATGGCAAAAAAGAAGCCTTCTAAGCTTCCAGCAAATTTAATAATAACTCCTCATCCAATGGAAGCATCAAGACTATTAAAAGTTGATGTAGAAAAAATTCTTGAAAAGCCTGTAGATTATGCTAAAAAATTGTCTAAAAAATATAATTGTACAACTGTTTTAAAATTACATAGCACAGTCGTTTGCTCTAAAGAAATGGAAATTTATATCAATGATACAGGAAATTCTGCACTCGCTAAAGCAGGTTCAGGAGATGTTCTAACAGGTATTATATCAGGACTTTCTGCTCAAGGTATGACAAACTTTGAAGCTGCAAAATTAGGAGTATATTTACACGGCAGAACAGGAGAAATTGCGTCAAGCATGTTAACAGAATACTCTGTTCTTGCAAGTGATTTACTAAAATATATCCCACTTGCAATTGTTGATATTTTATCAAGATGACGAAATAATATTTTCTTGCGTCATTGCGAGCAAAGCAAAGCAATCTATTTATCTGTGATTAAGTGAACAGGTGACTAAGTGATTAACCTACCCTCGTCATTGCGAGCAAAGCGAAGCAATCTATTTACCTGTGACTAAGTGATTAAGTGACTAGGTGATTAAGCTACCCTTCGTCATTGCGAGCAAAGCGAAGCAATCTATTTATCTGTGACTAAGTGATTAGGTGACTAAGTGATTAAGTGACTAAGAAATCAGAAAATAAAATTCTAATGTGTATTAGATTACTTCGGAACTATAAAAAGCTTTGTTCCTCGTAATGACGATTTATATATGTTGTTATATTATATATCTATGAGTAATTATAAAAATACACAATCATATATCTATATAATGACTAATTATAATGAAACAACATTATATGTTGGAGTTACAAATAATTTAATAAGAAGAGTCTATGAGCATAAAAATAAATTAGTAGAAGGTTTTACAAAAAAATATAATCTTACAAAACTTGTATATTATGAAGTATTTGAAAATATAGAAGATGCAATATTTCGGGAAAAACAAATAAAAGCAGGTTCTAGACAAAAGAAAATTGATTTAATAAATTCTATAAATCAAGAATGGAATGACTTATATGATAAAATTACAAATTAACTATACCAACCCCGTCATTGCGAGCAAAGCGAAGCAATCTATTTATCTGTGACTAAGTGATTAAGTGATTTCTCCGATTTGAACTTTGTTTATCGCAAATCTTGTGAAGAACTTATTTATTGGCCCATACAATTTTAGCCCTGCAAGTTGTTTATATGGTGGGCATGCATTCGCTTTTGCCCACCCTACGGACTACCCCTCGTCATTGCGAGCAAAGCGAAGCAATCTAATGAATGATAATCAAATAAATAGAATGTTAAGTTATATGTAACATTTTACATTTATGTCTTACATTAATATAATAATTGTATGTTTAATTCATATCATTTAACCCAAAAATTAATAAACAATTTAGGTAAATTCCCTTTAAATTCGTCAGATAAATTAGTTTTAATATATCTGGTAAGTTGCTATAATTCAAAAAAAGAATTCGTTTTTCCAAAACAATCAACAATAATAGAAAAAACTGGAGTATCACAAACTGTAATTACTGAATCAATCGCAAAATTAAAAAAATTAAATTTAATTACTATTACTCGCAAATTTACCAATTTATATAAATTAAATTTACCAATACTTTGCGAATATCTAAATATTAATTACCTAAATCCGGCAGTAAATTGCCGAAATTCGGGATTAGAATTGCCGGAATCCGGCATTTCCAATATAACAGATAAAGAACATATAAAAGAACAAAGTTTTAGTAAAAAAAATTTTGATAAGAAAAAGTCAGTTCCAATTATGAATAGTCCAAGTGTAGATGCAACAAAAGAATTATTACAAGAGTATAAAGATATGCAACTAACGTCAGATTATACCAATTGGGATAGAGATGCTGCAGTTAATCATCTAAGGAGAGGTATCCCTCGCGCATTTTTGCAAAGAAGTGTTGTTGCAAAATATCTTATAAAAAAATACAAAATTAACCCTGAAGAATATATGGATAATGTGGATTATAATTCAATATAATTAAGAAACAATTGTTGCTCCATTATTTTCAACCTTAAGAGTTTTGATTTCAGCTTTAACGCTTAAATTTTCCATAACTTCAAAAATCTTTGCCCTTGCTCTATCAGCAGCTGAGTGTTTAGAAATAACTAAAACAGCAGAGCCAGCACCACTTAAAACACATCCAAAAATATCTTCATCATGCCTTATTGATTTATTTATTTCATCCATCCACGGAACCAGTTTTGAACGATATGGTTGATGTAACTTATCGTTTAATGCTGCTTTCATAAGTTCTGCATCAGCCGTATTTACAGCATGGATTAACATTCCCATTCTTTTAGTATTATAAACAGCATCTTGCATTGGCACATTTTCAGGCAATACAGAACGTGAAATTTCTGTAGCCAATTCAACATCCGGTATACATATAGTTAAAGCCCAATCATCAGGCCAATCAATTTTTCTATATAA
>CALUWB010000032.1 GCA_944324375.1 Candidatus Gastranaerophilales bacterium
ATTATCAAAAATTTGATGGTAGCGACCCAAAACTTACAGAGTTGATGATTCAAAGTGAATTAAATCAAAAAGAAAAATATCTAATATATGGATATTTATTCTTAATTGGTGGAAATTCAAAAAGTAGAAAGAAAAATGAGTTTTTAACCCCATTATTATATATGCCTTGCAAGTTAGAAAGAAATGGGGTCAATATTAATTGTATGTTGACGGATGAATTTCTTTCTTTAAATACAGGAGCATTAACATCATTAATGCAAAAAAATGATGATGAAGAAGAAATGGAACAATTAATTGAAGGTCTTTTAGATGTTGTTCCAACATTACCGATTACTCAAGAAAAACTTGATATATTTATAACAACATTAAAATCAATTATTCCAGATGTAGAGGTTAAGTTAGATAATTCTGCAGAATTAGAAGAAGATAATTTAACTAAAGATACATCTTCTAAGTCAGATGAAGAAGATGACAATGATTCTATTCAAGAAGAAGAAGTACAAACATCTAAGTCTTCAGGGAAAATTGATAAAATAACTTTAACAAATCAATGTGCAATAATTTTAACAAAGCGTCCTTCTGTTACTGCAGGTGTTTTACATGAATTAATGCAAATATCAGAAAAACCGAGTGGTGTATATAGAGAAACAGTTCTTAATTTAATAAATGAAGAATATATTCAAGCAAAATCTGTTGATGTTCCAAAGAAAAATAAATCAGAATTTTATCCCGTAACACCTTTAGCATTAAGTGATTCTCAGTTAAGTGTAATAGAAAATTTAGAAAATAATCAATTAATTTCAGTTTGTGGACCTCCAGGAACAGGTAAATCTCAAACCATTGTTAATTTAGTAGCTCATTTAATTGCAAATGGAAAAACAGTTCTTGTTGCTTCAAGAATGGATAAGGCTGTTGATGTTGTAGCTGACAGGTTAAATGAATTGGGTGCTCCTTATTTAGCATTAAGAGCTGGTAGAATTAATTATCAAAAACAACTAAGTTTTCAACTTCAGGATTTATTATCTAACAAAGTAGATTTAAATGAAGGAGCAGAAGATAGTATTGTTGTTGATGTAACTGATATGAAAAAACTTCTTAAATCTATTAATGAAGCAGAAGAAAAAGCTGAAACTCTTATAAAAAAAGAACAAGAATGGTCTGAATTAGGGGTAAAAATAAGTGATAAAAGAAAAGAAATAGGCAATCCTAAATATATAAAAGTATCTTTGACAAAAGATAATGTTAAAGAATTAGGAGAGGTTATAGATTCTCTATTAAAAAATATTGAAAAAAGTGGTTTTTTAGCTGCATTAAATAACTATACAGCAGTAAATAAAATTAAAAAGATTATAAAAATTGAAGATTTCTTTGTATCAAAGGATAATTTAGAACGTTTAAGAGATGAGTTAGAATTAGCATCATTTATATGTGAAGCCAAATGTGTCGAAAAAGATATTCAAGATACAGGTAATTTGCATGTAATCATTGAACAAATGCGTACTTTAAAGAAAAAACAACGTAAACTTGTTACTGATATTTTGTCTAATAAACGCAGAGGTTCATTGAGAAGTTTGTTAAAAGATCAAGTAAAGCGTCAAAGATTATTTATTCACTCAAAGTCTTTGATTGAAAGAAAGAAAAGTTTACAAAATAGATTATTAGAAGCAGAAGATTTTAAACCCTTGCTAGAGGCTTTCCCTTGTTGGTGTGTAACAACATATGCTGTATCAGGTTCACTACCTTTAAAACCAGGATTATTTGATGTTGCGATTATTGATGAAGCCTCTCAATGTGATATTGCAAGTTGTTTTCCTATTTTGTACAGGGCTAAAAAAGCTGTAATTGTTGGTGATGATAAACAGTTACCACATCTATCTTTCTTAGAGAAAGCAAAAGAACAATCTTTTATGAGTAAATATGAAATAGCAGATAGATATCAATTAATGTGGAGATTTAGAACTAATTCAATGTTTGATATTGCAAATTATTATTCAACGTCTCCAGTTTTATTGGATGAACATTTCAGAAGTTTGCCACCAATTATTGATTTTTCAAATAAGGAATTTTATGGAAATCGAATTCGGATTATGAAACAAGATTCTCCAGATATTAAGGCATTAAAGTTGATAGAAGTTCCAGAAGGTAAAGTAGATTTTGATGCAACAAGAAACTTACCTGAAATAGAAGCAGTCGTAAAATGTTTGCACGAATTAATTGTAGATTCTGAAAGAGAAGATCCAGAGCATCCAATAACAATAGGTATTGTTTCTCCTTTTAGAGCCCAAGTTGAACAATTAAAAATTTCAGTTGCAAAAGTCTTGTCAGATTTTATGATAAGAAAACATCAAATTGAAATTGGTACTGCTCATACATTCCAAGGTGATGAAAAAGATATAATTCTTGCTTCTTGGGCTGTTGCAAATAATAGTTTCCCTCAAAGTTTGACATTCTTGCAAAAACCAAATTTATTTAATGTTGCAATTACTCGTGCAAGACGTCAAATGATAAATTTTGTTTCTCGTGATACAACTACATTGCCAGAAGGAATGTTTAGAGATTATATTTCATATATAAAAGAATATGAACGAAATTTTGATTTACGTCAAAAGCCAGAATTCGATGAAAATATTTATAAAAATTCTTTTGAAAAAGAAGTTGCAACTTATCTTCGAGATGCCGGTTATAAAGTTCATGCAGGTATAGATATTGGAGGTGTCAATGCAGACTTAGTTGTTAATAACAAGTTTGTAATAGAATGTGATGGTTTAGAAGATAGTGTAAAATCAAACATTTCTAATATGAAAAAACAGGCAATTATTGAGCGTTGTGGACTTATGGTTTGTCGTTTTTCACTAAGAGAGTGGAAAATGTCAAAAGAGGCTTGTGCTAATCGAATGATTAATTATTTGTAAATGTAAATAAATGTAACAAAAAACTGCAAATATACCCTTAATCATTAAAGATTTAATGAAGGTAGACCGTATTACATAAATGTAATTAGGGGTATATATTATGGCAGATATGTTTAATTTTAATACAGGTGATTCAGGGAATGCAGGTTTAGGGAATTCACAATATTCTAGACCTTCTGTAGATTCTCAATCTGTTCAAAATGTAGAATATCAACATAATTGGTTAAGAACTCCACGTCCATTTGGTTTAAATGTTAGAGTTCCAGATGCTCCTACTTTTGTTGGTGAAAATACAAGTGCATTAATAAAGAAAACAGCAAAAGAATTATTATTAGCACCTGTAAAAGAAATAACTAATTTCTTTGAAAAATATGAAAAAGTCTTTAATGGTGAAATTGCAAATGAATTAAAAAGTTTATACGTACAAAGATTTAATACTGCATCTTTATTACAAAATGAAGATGAAGAAATTTTTGGTTCTTCTCGTCCAAGTTTTATGATGGATATGTAATTATTTATTAAGTAATAGTAAATACTTTTCTATAATATAGAGCAATTCCAGAAATTGTTAGAACAATATTAGGAAGGAAAGCTGCAATAAAAGCAGGTAAAGTTCCAGCTTCTCCAAAAGATATTGATAAAGCCCTTATAAGATAGTATGCAAAAATAATTAAAATACTAAATAAAAAACCCCTGTTATATCGAACTCTAGGAGGTGTGATTGCTAAAGGAATCCCAATAAGAACAAGAACAATAGTTGTTAGAGGTAATGCAATTTTATCATATAGATTGATTTTAAGACTTCTAGCTTTATCAGGTTCTAAGCCTTTAGTAACTTTAAGATAATGCCCAAGCTGCATGAAGTTTCTTTCATTAGCAAGATTTTTATTCATTTCTTTTTTTAAATCGACTCCAAATTGAGCAACGGATTCACCAAAGAATGTAGAATTAAGAACTTTTCCTTTATCAGCGATTGTGTAAACAATTCCATTGTTAAAAACCCAACCATCAGGAGAAGTACCACCTTCTTTTGCTTGAAGAACGTGGATAGTGTCATCTTTTGACATATCTAATAATGTTATATTATGTAATTTTTTGTTTTCACAGAATTCTACATAAAATAATCTTTTTAGTCCTCCTCCATCTCCAACTTCTTCAAAAGTGAAATTATGTTTTCCATCAGGAACATTTTTTTGAGAAAAAGACCATAAAGCTAAGTCTTTTGATTGTTTTGTCATAACAGGAACAACAGTTTCATTAATAACAAAGCTAACAATAGCCATTATAATTGCAAAAGCAAAAACAGGTTTTGCAATTCTGTTAAATCCAATCCCACAGGCTCTCATTACTGTAAGTTCAGAATCTAAACTTAATTTGTTAAGAGTCATAACGGTTGATAAAAGTATTCCCATAGGAATAGTCATTACAAATACAGATGGTAAGCTTAAAATTACTAAAATAAAAGCAATTTTGAATGGAATACCATATTTAGCAATTTGTTTGATTAATGTTATGAAAGTATCAGAAGCAAAAATAATAGAAGTGAAAACAAGAACTCCCATAATAAACATTTCAATGACTTGTTTTAATATGTATTTATCAAGTAATTTTAGATTGTTTAATTGTTTTCTAATTTTCATTTGTTATTCCTAGTTATTATGTTTAATAATTTTTACTCCAAACCTACAATGTAATATCTTAAAACCTGATTAAGATATAATTGTAAATCCTCATCGCTCTAGCCTCAATTAGTATTGATATTAATTAATTAATATTTGTATTAATCGAGGCTTTCTTTTAAACAAGAATTCCAGCTTGTTTTTCAAAAGCTTCTTTGATTGATTTATTATAATCAGGTCTAAGAATACCAACTTCTGTAATAATACCTGAGATTAATTCGTGAGGAGTTACATCGAAGCCTGGATTAATTATATTAACACCTTCGGCGCAAATAGTTTTACCATTGATGTGTGTAACTTCATCGTGAGAACGTTCTTCAATAGGTATTTCTGCACCTGATTGAATAGATGTATCAATAGTTGATAGTGGGGCTGCAATATAGAATGGAATATTATGATATTTTGCAGCAATAGCAACAGTGTATGTTCCAATTTTATTTGCAGTATCACCATTAGCAGCAATTCTATCAGCACCAACTACAACCATATCAATCATGCCTTTACTCATAAAATATGAACACATTCCGTCAGTAATTAAAGTTGTTGGAATTCCATCCATAGTAAGTTCAAGAGTTGTAATTCTAGCACCTTGTTGACGAGGTCTTGTTTCATCTGCAAAAACTTGAATAGTATTATCGTTTGCAAAAGCAGAGCGAACAACTCCAAGAGCTGTTCCGTATCCTACAGTAGCTAATGCTCCTGCATTACAATGAGTAAGAATTGTAGCTCCTTTAGGAACTACTTCTGCACCATATCTTCCAATTGCTTTATTAATTTCAATATCTTCATTTTCCATTCTGATAGCTTGTTTTGTTAAATCTTCTATCAATGTATTAATATCAGAATTAGTTTCTTTAATTAGTTTTTTTTGTTGTTCAACTGCCCACATAAGGTTTACTGCTGTTGGTCTTGAAGATGCTAAATAATCACATTTTTCAAGAAGTTTTGTTTTAAATTCATCAATAGAGATATTTCCCCATTTTTCGTTTCCTTCTTGAGCGTATAAAACAACTCCGTGAGCACCTGCAATTCCAATAGCTGGAGCTCCTCTTACAATCATTGTTTTGATTGCATTATACATTTCATCCCCAGTTTTTATATCAACGTAGATATATTGTTCAGGGAATTTTGTTTGGTCAACCATTCTTGAAACATTGTCAACCCATTGTATAGTTCTTATTTTTGATTCAAATTCCACTTTTATTCCACCTATCTATTTAATTTCAAAATCTATATTTTCATTTTCAGCTTTTTTAAGTCCTGATAATAATTCATAGATATACGCTGTTACTATTCCAGAAAATGCATTCATTAAAGCTGAAATTAATCCAATAAATAATAATAACATTATCATTACAAAGAAACCACCAAAATTTGTGATAAACATTGTAAGAATGTGACCAATGTAATAATTACTAAAAATTAGCCCAATAATTGCACTAAGAGGAGTAAATACAATTGAAAATGCAACAAAAGCTGAAAAGCCAATTACTGCACCTATAATAGCTCCTTCTTTCATGTCAATAATTCCGATTAAATTATTCTTTTTTAAATAAACAATTATTATTGCAGATAAGAATAATATTAAAGTTAAGAATGCTAATGTTCCAATGAAAGGAATTAAAGTTATAATCCCTATTGCTCCACCAATTAGAGCACTAAATAAAGCAATTTGTTTTAATAATAAAATATTCATACATTCACCTCGTGTTTAATTATCTCATAATAATTAATTTGAGGCAAATAATATTTAGTATTAATGAGCTTCTTTTTCTAATTTTCTATTAATTTCTTCGAGTCTAATTTTGTTTGGTTTAAGATTAAATATCCAAGGTTGCATTTTAAATTTGTATACTAATTGATTTTTAAATTTTTTGCTAAGGTATATCATAATTGATTCACTAGTTACAGATTTTAGTTCGTGTTGATTTTTCATTGCGTAGTTTGTTGAAAAATCAGAGATACCACTATTCTTTAATTCAGATTTCCATTGTTTTTCGTAAATAAATTTGTTAATTTTCCATTTCAAGAAATCATATAAACTTTCAAAATCATTTTTAGGTTTTATTGTTTCATCATTTAAATGATTAATTTCGTGTCTAATTGTTGAGTTTGAATGTTTTGTATTGGTATCAATATCTAACAAATTTGCTAAACTAATTTTTTTATTAAAATTGTATGCCATTCCAAAAGCATCTTTTTGATTTAGTTCTTTATCTAGTATATCTATATTTATAATTTTAGGTAAAATGGCACTATTCATACCTGCTTGTTTCCAAAGTTTTAATTCTTCTTCAATATATTTAGCATCATTGATGTTGAATGTATCATTAGAATTAATTACAAGAGTATTATATGTTTTATTTATATTACATAAAATCTTTCTAATATTTGGGGGAAGTTTGCTTAAATATTCATTATGATATATTTTTTGTATTATATTTGGTTCAATAAAATTATAATCGTCTATTAGTTTTCTAAAAGCCTCTAATTTTAAGTTTTTTTGAAATGTCTCAGGAATGTGTAATTCTTGGACGTTTTTCAATGCTTTTAAGTAACTATCATATTCCATTTTAGAGTTTTTATTTGTTGCAAAGCCGTTTCTAAAATTATTTTCTGTTCCTATTTTTCCATCAATTACATCTGTAAACCAACTATTTCTTTTATCTAACCATTGATAAAATTCTCTTGGTTCACTTTTTATATTTAAATATTTATTATTCATTATATTAACAGCATCAGTTGCAGTTTCTATAAATTCCATTTTTTTAAAAAAAATTTGCCTAAATTCTTTTTTATTCAGTTGAGTAAGTTTTTTTACTTCATTAAGTATAAGTTCTTTGGTATCTTTATTTTTAATTAGATCTATTTTTTGAGAAAGTTCTATAATTCCATCAGATATATTTTCAATATTGTTTGTTTCATTAATAACTTTTTCATATAAAGAATTAAAACAATTTTTAGTTGTGGTATCTTTAATTGAGTTAAGTGTTTTTTTTGTAAATGCAATTTTATTTAATATTTTTGAACTTCCTAAATTCTCAGGGTTAATTAACCGTTTGGCAAACGGCGCAATTTCTTCAGATATATTAGTTATTGTTTTATTATTTATCATGCACATTAACCTTTACTAATTTATAAAGTAATTTTTAGTTAAAAAATTGCTTTTAAATTTACTATTTGTGATAAAATTTTTACGGGAGTATAAAAATGAGAGTTGCACAATTATTTGGAAAGCAAATTGAACTAAGAGATATAGATAAAGTTTCTTTGGACGGACAAAAAGGCGCAATTGTAAAAGTTTTAGGTTGTGGGCTTTGTGGCTCTGATATTGTTAAATTTCGTCACGGTCTTGCAGAAGATGGTACTGTTTTAGGTCATGAAATTGTAGCAATAATAGAAGATATAAATTCTTCAACATTATTTAAAAAAGGTGATAGAATTGTTTGTTCACATCATATTCCTTGTTTTGAATGTCATTATTGCAAAGGTGGAAGTTATTCTATGTGTCAACATTTTAAGAAAACCAATATAATTCCAGGAGGTTTTTCAGAATATGTTTATCTCTCAGAAGAACATTTACAAAATGTTGCTCATAAGGTTCCAGATGATATGAGCGATGAAGAAATATCATTTTATGAACCACTAGGCTGCTGTATAAGAGCTGTTGAGAGAGCTAATCTTAAAAAAGGTGATAATGTATTAGTCATAGGTTTAGGTTCAATCGGTTTATTGATGGGGCAGGCATTAAAAGCTTATGGTATGAATGTTTATGGTTGCGATTTGATGCAAGATAGAATTGATTTGGCAATAAGTCGTGGAATAATAGGATTCAACTCTTTGGATGTAGAAAAATCTCATGATTTTATATATAACAATACAAATAAAATAGGTGTTGATTGTATATTTATGACATCAGGTGCTGATGCAGCGATTCCTTTAGCTTTAAAAACCGTAAGAAATGGTGGTAAAATTTTAGTATTTTCAAGTACACCAAAAGATTTTGGTTATGCAAATAATGAGGTTTACTATAGAGAATTAACAATAATGGGTAGTTATTCTCCAAGACCTCAAGATTTAGCAAGGTCTTTTGAGTTGCTAACGACAAGGCAGGTAAATGTTGATCATTTATCAACTGATTATGAATTAAATGATATAGTTAAAGCATTTGATGATACAATAACAAATAAAATATTAAAGGCTTATATAAAAATAGGGGAATAATAAGTGAAAGCAGTTTTATTTTATGGCCCTCAAGATATTAGATATGAGGATGTAAAAATTAAACCTTTAGCAAAAGGTGAAATATTGGTAAAAGTTAAGTCAGCTCTTACTTGTGGAACTGATGTTAAAACTTTTAGAAGGGGTCACCCTGTTTTAATAAAAAAAGTCCCATCAGGTTTTGGCCATGAATTTTCTGGAGTAGTGGAAAAAATTGGAGAAGGTGTTGATAATGTAAAAGTGGGTGATAGAGTAGTTTGCGCAAATTCGGCACCTTGTGGAGAATGTTTCTATTGCAGGCATGAGGAATATAATCTTTGTGAAAACTTAGATTTATTAAATGGTGCTTATGCAGAATATATTGTTGTTCCAGAAAGAATTGTAAAAAAGAATACTTTAATTTTGCCTGATGATTTAAGTTTTGATAAGGCAGCTTTTTGTGAACCTTTAGCAAATGTAGTTCATGGTGTTGAAAGAACTGATATAAAGCCAGGTCAAACTGTTGGGATTATAGGTATTGGACCAATTGGTTTAATGTTTGCAAGATTAGCAAAATTAAAAGGAGCAAATACAATAGTTGCAGGTCGAAATCCATTAAAATTAAAGATGGCAGAAGAATTTGCTATGGCAGATGAAATTATTGATTTAAAAAGATATCCTAATCCTGAAAAAATCTTTAAAGAATTTACTGACGAGAAAAAAGGATTAGATGTTGCAGTTGAGTGTGTCGGACTTCCCGAAATTTGGGAGAGAATATTCTCTTGTGTACGACCTGGAGGAACAGTTCACTTTTTTGGAGGCTGTAAGTCAGGTTCTACAGTAACATTTGATACTACAAGAATGCATTATGGTGATATTAAATTGATAAGTGTTTTTCATCACACACCAAAATATTTTAGGCAAGCTTTAGATTATATAGCATCAGGAGATGTTGAAGTTGAAAAATTGATAACAAATACTTTGGCATTAAAAGACGTTGAGTTTGCAATGAAGCAGCATATTGAAGGTAAAGCTATAAAATTTTTAATAAAACCATAGATTAATGTAAATAAATGTAACAAAATATAAGAAATAGTTAAAGATTATACGTAATTATTCCGTAAATATAGCTATATTACTCAAATAATATGCAAGGAGGCACCCCAAATGGATGTGTATCGTGATGTATCAAGCAGCCAAGAAGATGTTCTATCTATTAGCTTTTTAAATCAAATTTCAGAAGAAATTATCGCAAAAGTACATTCAAGTGAAGAATTGTATGAAGTTGTAGATAGGCAATCATTAGAACAATATGCAAGAAAAGAAGGTTGGAAAAGAGCGTATAAAGAAATACCTCTTCCTTCTAGCTCTGTTCCATTAGAAGTAAGAAAAGATTTACAAGACAGAAGAAATGATTTAGCTGAGTGGTATTATTTAGAAATAATGGAACAATTTCAATAGTTTAAAATATATTATTTAAATAATAAAAAGTAAGACAAGGTTTATTAAATTAAGCCTTGTCTTTATGTTACAATTTACATATGGATATAGTTGAAGTAAAAAGTATTTGGAATACCGTAAAGGAAGAGATAATAAAAACTGTTCCTGCAACATCACACCCTTGGATTATGCCAATGGAGGCAGTAGGTTTTGAAGATGGTATTTTTTCAGTAATAACTGGTCAATCTTTTGCAATTCAGATAATTCGAAAAAATCATTATCAACAAATATTAGATGTGTTTTCTTCATTAGGTTATACTTTGAAAAAATTTGACATTATATATGATGAAAATTTATCAAAAGAATTAAAGAAGCAAAAAGAGAAAGAATTAAAAGCGCAAAAAAAAGCAGAAGAAAAATCTTTGAAAGAGACAGCATTTGATGGTATGGCAAAAATGCAGTCACAATCAAATTTAAATTTAAAATATAAGTTTGAAAATTTTGTCGTTGGAGATAATAGCAAATTAGCACATGCTGTTGCATATAATGTTGCTCAACATCCAGCAGAAAAATATAATCCATTGTTTATATATGGTGGTTCTGGTTTAGGTAAGACTCATTTAATGCAAGCAATTGGTCATTATACATTGTTTAATAATCCAAAATTAAAAGTTCGCTATATAAAAACAGAAGATTATGTAAATGAATTAGTAGACAATTTGAGAAAAGGTGGCGATACAAACGATAGAATGGCAAAATTTCGTCAAAAGTATCGTAATGTAGATATTTTATTAATTGATGATATTCAATTTGTTGAATCAAAAGGTAGAACAATGGAAGAAATTTTCCATACATTTGATACCTTGTATAATAAAAATAAGCAGATAGTAATAACTTCTGATAAAAAGCCAAAAGATATTCCAACTCTACCTGATAGATTAAGAACAAGATTTGAGATGGGAATAGTAGTAGATATTACTCCTCCTGATTATGAAACAAGAGTTGCAATATTAACAAATTTAGCAGAGCAGTTGGGGTTAAAAATATCTTTTGAAGTTTATGATTATATTGCTAAAAATTTTGAAAGTAATGTAAGAGAATTAGAGGGTGCATTTAATAAAGTAACAGCTTATGCAGATATCGAAAATGCAGAGATAACATTAGAATATGTAAAACGAGTTTTAGGTTGCGATACAAACCAGAAAAAAATATCAATAGAAACTGTAGCAAAGGTTTGTTCAGAATTTTATGGTGTAACTGTAAAAGATTTAAAGAGTCCTGCCAGAGCCCAAAAAATTTCAGATGCAAGAAAGGTATCGGTATATTTAGCTCGTGAGATGATAAAATTAAGCTATGAAGATATTGCAGAATATTTTGATAAAAAACATCCAACAATTTTATATTCATATCAAAAGGTAAAAGAAGAGTTAAAAACAGATACAAAATTAAAACAAACAATAAGAGAATTAAAACAAGCAATAAAATCTAATAGTTAACTAAAACTTGTAAAATTAGCTAAAATATTATAAAATAAACCCAATGGAGAGGTAAAAAATATGAAGACAATAGAAGGTGTATTGACAACAAGTGGAGAAAGATTTTGTATAATCATTTCTAGATTTAACGAGTTTATTGGCTCAAAATTATTGTCAGGAGCAATAGATGAATTAAGAAGACATGGAGTAGAAGAAAATAATATAGATATAGTATGGGTTCCAGGAGCATTTGAAATTCCATTAGTTGCTAAAAAGTGTGCATCTTCAAATAAATATAGTGCAATAATAACATTAGGAGCAGTAATAAAAGGCTCAACAAGCCATTATGATTATGTATGTGCTGAAGTTTCTAAGGGAGTTGCATCAGTTGGATTAGAAACAGGTATTCCTGTGATATTTGGCGTTTTAACAACAGATAATATAGAACAAGCAATAGAAAGAGCTGGTACTAAAGCCGGTAATAAAGGTTCTGATGCAGCAAAATCAGCTATAGAGATGGCAAATCTTTTAAAACAAATATAAAAGCTAAAAGGATATTTGATGAGCGAAATAATAACAGAATATCGTAATGAAAACACAAAAGATATAGACTTATTACCAACTATCGACATTGTTAGGAAAATTAATAATGAAGATAAGATTGTAGCTTTGGCTGTAGAGTATGAGTTAGAAAATATTGCAAAAGCTGTTGATGTTATTTCCAAACAATTTTTACAAGGAGGGAAATTAGTCTATTTTGGTGCTGGAACATCAGGGCGTTTGGGTATTTTGGATGCATCAGAATGTCCTCCAACATTTAGTGTTGACTCATCAATGGTTCAAGGTGTAATTGCAGGTGGGGATATTGCAATGCGTTACGCTGTAGAAGGAGCTGAAGATAATTTTGAAGCAGGTTATACAGATGCTAAAATTTTGAACAAAGAAGATGTATGTGTTGTAATTTCTGCTAGTGGAAATCCTAAATATTTATTAGGAGTTTTGTCATACGCAGAAGAAATTGGTTGTAAGACAATAGGTATAACTTGTAATTCAAAGGCAAAAATTGCAGAAGAAGTTGGAACCTTAATTTGTGTAGAAGTAGGTCCTGAAGTAATAGCAGGTTCAAGCAGATTGAAAGCAGGAACTGCACAAAAAATGGTGTTGAATATGTTGACAACGGGTTCAATGATAAAGATAGGTAAGACTTATGAAAACTTTATGATTGACTTAAATGCAACAAATGAAAAATTAAAAGATAGAGCCATTAGAATTGTTTCACAAATTGCAGGAGTATCATTTGCAGTTGCTTACGAAAAATTAATTAATTGTAATTGGAAAATAAAGACAGCTATTGTATCTTTGATATTAGAAATATCACCAGAAGATGCAAATAGAAAATTAGAATTAAAGAATGGTGTTTTAAGGAAGGTTATAAAACAATAAGAGAGGGTTATAGATGAAATTAACAGTACTTGGAGCAGGATGTTGGGGGTTAACTTTAGCTTGGTTATTAACAGATAACTTTGATGAAGTAGTTGTATGGGGTCGTCATTGTGATTTATATGAAGATTTAATCAAGAATAAACATGCATCAAAACCATTAGAAGTACAGTTAAAAGATAGTGTTATTGTTACCTCGGACTTAGAAAGTGCAATAAAAGATGCTGATATTATATTGTCAGTTGTTGCGACATCTGGAATGAGAGATGTATGTGAAAATCTTAAAAAAGCAGGAATCAAATCATCTCAAATATTAGTAAATGCTTCAAAAGGTATTGAGTTAAATACATTAATGCGTATGTCAGAAGTTATAAAAGATGTATTACCAGAACAAAAATTAGCAATATTATCAGGTCCAACTTTAGCAAAAGAAGTTTTGCAAGGTAAACCAACAGCAGCATCGGTTGCATCAGATGATATGGAAGTTGCAAAATTTGTTCAAGAACATTGTAATGTTCCAAACAGATTTAGGTTGTATTCAAATAAAGATGTAATTGGAGTTGAATTAGGTGGAAGTTTAAAAAATGTTATAGCAATTGCGTCAGGTTTTGCTCATGCAATGAATCTTGGTGATAACTGTGCAGGTTCATTATTAACAAGAGGAATGGCTGAAATTGTTCGTTTAAGTGTTAAATTAGGAGCAAGTCCATCAACTTTATATGGTTTATCAGGTATGGGGGATTTAATTGCTACTTGTTCAAGTCCTATGTCAAGAAATTATACCGTTGGGTCTTTGTTAGGACAAGGTAAAAAAATTGATGATATATTAGCAACTTTGGGTTCTGTTGCAGAGGGGGTTAAAACATCAAAGGCAGTATGTGATTTAGCTAAAAAATTAGGAGTTGATGTTCCTGTATCTCAGGCGATATATGATGCTGTTTATACAGATATCACACCTCAAGAAGTTTTGAGCCGATTAATGAATAGAAAATTAAAAGAAGAAGAAAATTATGATTAAATATGCAGTAAACTATATAAAAAATACTTTTGTACCGATAGAAGTTTCAGATAATACTGTTCTTGTTGATGGTCAGTATATCCTGGTAAGAACAGAAAAAGGTGAGGAAGTTTTAAAAGTACATATCGTAAATCCTAAAATTGCTGAATTATGGGAAAAGCAAGAAGAAAAACCTGCACCATTTCCTTTTATAAGAGTAATGACTAAGCAGGATTTAGAATTTTATGAAGAAATAAAAAAAGAGGAAGTAACTTCATTTTTTAAATGTAAGGCTTTGGTTGAAAAACTAAATTTATCAATGAATTTAGTTCAATGTAGAATAACTTTTGATAAAAGAAAAATAACATTTTATTATACTGCTCCTGAAAGAGTTGATTTTAGGGAACTATTAAAAGAATTGACACAAGTATTTAAAAGAACAAGAATAGATTTACGTCATATAGGAGTTAGAGATGAAACTTCTTTAATGGAAGGGGCTGGCATGTGTGGTAAGCCTTTCTGTTGTTGCTCATATAAACGTAAGTTTGAGCCAATAAATGTTAAGTTGGCAAGAGATCAAGGAATGCCTATTACTCCATCAAAGATTTCGGGTACATGTGGAAGACTATTATGTTGCTTGAATTATGAATACTCAAATTATATAGAAGCAGCAAAAGATATGCCTCCAATAGGTTCAACAGTAATGACTCCAAATGGATTAGGTAAGATATGTTACATTAAATTCTTAAATGGAATTGTTGCAGTTAAGTTAGAAGATGGTAAAACATATGAGTATCAAAAATCTGATATAGAAATGGTTGATGCTGATGTAAATGTTGATATAGATATAAATGTTCCATTAGTTCAATCATATGCCGAAGATGAGAAAGTTGATATGAAACAATTAAAACAATTAGAAGATGATAGAAATAGTTCAACAGGAAATGTTTAATTGTTAACATTTAAATAAAACTTTAAAAGCCTCTATTTAAGAGGCTTTTACTCTATAATAGTGAATAACAAATATACAATAATGTTAAGTTTTGTAACAAAAATATATATAAAGTATTTACAAAAATAATTATCTTTGCAATAATGATTATGTAAGAAATAAAGAAGAAGGTTATAAAACAACAACTATTACATGTGGCTTTTTAATGCCAAAACAACAACTATCTACATTTTTTACACAATCAAACACTAAAGAATAGTAGTTTGAATAAAATCCACAACTATCACAATATAAATAACTAAGGCTAAGCTCAAAACTTTCGAGATATGTCGAACTGTTTGTGTTGCTGATAGTTCAAAAAAATAACAGCAAAACACGATGTTAAATATAATTTCGAAAGGAGATTGAAATGGCACTCACAATCAACACAAACATGGGGGCATTACAAGCCCAACACGCATTAGCAAGTTCAACGAATTCGTTGAATAAGTCAATTGAAAGAATGACTACCGGTTTTAAAATTAACTCAGCAGCAGATGATGCAGCAGGATTAGCAGTTGCAACAAAAATGGAAACAAAATTGAATTCAATATCAGTTGCAGAATCAAATGCTCAATTAGGTAGTTCATTAATCAGTACAATTGAAGGTAACTATGGTGTAATTCAAGATCACTTACAACGTATCAGAGATTTGACCGAACAAGCAGCAAACGGAACTTACGCATCAGATTCATTAAGAGCAATTCAGTCAGAAATTTCTCAAAGATTAGATGAAATCGACCGTGTAACAGCAAATACAGAGTATAATGGAATGTATTTGATTGCAGGTGACAGAGATTTATCTACAAATGGTTTGGACTTACAAGTAGGTATTACATCAAGCCAAAACTCAGTAATTAATTTAGATGCAGATTTGTTCAGATCTTGTAAAGCTTCATCATTATTAAATTTTGGAGACGCTGTTGGAACAGGTGCTAATGGTGTAATCAATACAGATGGAAAAGAAGTAACGATGGGGGATATTGATACAAAAGATAAGTTTGCAAAATTATGTGCAGGCTTAGCTACAGAGGCAGATGCTTATGGTGAAGTAGATGTTCCAGATTTAAATGGTGGTGCAGATACTCAAAAAACATTAGCAGGCACTTTTGGTGCAAACCAAATGTTAGCAGTAATAGACTATGCATTAGCAGATATATCAGATAGAACAACATTATTGGGTGCAACTCAAAATAGAGTAGATTCTGCTGCAGAAGCATTACAAGTACAATCAGATAACTTGACATCATCTTTATCTACAGTAAGAGATGCAGATATCGCTGCAGAATCTTCATCATTCGTTTCAGCTCAGATTCTTCAACAAGCATCAGCGTCATTATTGACGACTGCTAACCAAACTCCATCAATTGCGTTGAACTTAATCTAGTAATAGGAAATGAATGATATGAATAAAGAAATAAAAAGTATAAAAATCTAAATATAGCTGTTGATTGTGATATTATTAAATGGCAAGGGCTGAAAAGTTTCTTGCCGTTTTTTTTTAGGGGTAAATGAGGATGAATTTATAGATATAAAAATAATAGATATAATTTTTTTTATATTTATAGTAGAATTTGGTTATGGATAGAAAAGAATTTTTAAATGTTAAAAGAATTGTAATTAAACTTGGTACAAATGTATTAAGAAATGAAGATGGTGATGTAGCTTTATCAAGAATTTACTCGTATATTGAAGATATTTCAAAATTAGTTAAATCAGGTAAAGAGGTAATATTAGTAACATCTGGTGCCGTTGGTTTAGGCAAAAAAAAGATAGGTTTATCCAATACTGATGGTGTTGCTTTGAAACAAGCATGTGCTGCTATTGGTCAAAGTCGTTTGATGTCATTATATGAAGAAGGTTTTGATACATATAATGTTGTTGCAGCCCAAATTCTTTTAACAGAAGATGATTTTTCGCAAAGAAAAAAATATTTAAGTTTAAGAACTACATTAAATCGTTTATTAGAGATGAAGGCAGTTCCTATTATCAATCAGAATGATACAGTATCTGTCATAGATTTTGATGATGCATTTAATACAATGCAAGTATGTTTTGCCGACAATGATAAGCTTTCAGCTCTTGTTGCAAGTGAATTAGATGCTGATTTATTATTAATATTATCAGATGTAGATGGGTTATATGATTCAAATCCAAAAGATAATCCGAATGCTAAAATGATAAAAGAAGTTGTTGGAGTTACTGATGAAATAAGAGCATTGGGTTCTGATGCCTCAGAAGGTGGTAGAGGTGGAATGAGGACTAAGCTAGAAGCTGCAAGGCTTGTTACAAGGTTTGGTGGTAAAGCTCTTATTGCAAATGGTAAAATACCATATGTAATTAGTGAAATTTTCAATCAAAAAGAAATCGGCACTATGTTTATTCCAAATAACGAAAATCTATCAGAAAAGAAACGTTGGATTGGTTATGCAACAAATATTGTTGGAAAATTAATTGTTAATAATGGTGCAAAAGATGCAATATTAAACAAGGAATCAAGTTTACTACCAATAGGCGTAATTGGTGTTGTAAATGATTTTAAACGCGGTGAAGTAATTTCTATCCATGATGAAAATGATATTGAATTTGCACGTGGTATTGTAAATTATAATTCTGATGATTGTAAGAGAATTATAGGAAACCATTCAAATGAAATTTTAAAAGTTTTAGGTTTCAAGAATTATGATGCAATAATAACAAGAGATAATATAACAATTTTATAGAGGTGTTGTTTTGAATAAGGAATTTTTAGAGATTGCAAAGAACGCTAAAATAGCGTCAATTAATGCGCAGAAGCTATCAAATGATATTAAAAATAAAGCATTAAAAACTATTGCAAAAAGATTAGAAGAAAAGAAAGAAGAAGTTTTTGATGCTAATAAACAAGATATGAAAGAGGCTGAGGAATTATTAAAAAATGGAGAAATATCTCAGTCAATCTATAACAGATTAAAACTTGATGAAAACAAAATGCGTGATATGATTCAAGGTTTGGTTGATATCTCTAAACTTCCTGATCCTGTTAATAAAAAACTATTCGAAAGAGAATTGGACAAAGGTTTGATATTAACAAAAGTTACTTGTCCTATTGGGGTTCTTGGAATTATATTTGAGGCAAGACCTGATGTAATATCTCAGATTTCAGCTTTAGCAATAAAATCATCAAATGCTGTTATATTAAAAGGTGGTAAAGAATCTATAAATACAAATAAAGCTATTTTAGGAATAATAAATTCGGCTCTAGATTCTGTTGAAGGATTTCCAAAAAATATGTTAAATCAAGTATTTTCAAGAGATGACGTAAAAGAAATGCTTGAAGCAGATAAGTATATTGATTTAATCATTCCAAGAGGTGGAAATTCTTTGGTTCAATTTATTAAATCAAATACAAAGATTCCAGTATTAGGTCATGCAGATGGAATTTGTCATATATTCGTTGATGAAACAGCAGATTATGATATGGCTAAAAAGGTTATAATTGATGCAAAGACTCAGTATCCAAGTGCTTGTAATGCTGTTGAAACTTTATTAATTAGTGATAAATTTTCAAAGGCAGAAGAATTGTTGAAAGAATTAGAAAATGTGGGTATTAAACTGATTTCTAATCCTGAAAGCTGGCATAAGGAATATTCTGATAAAATTTTAGCTTATAAATATGTATCATCAGTTGGAGAAGCAATTGAACATATTAATGAATATGGTTCTGGTCATACAGAATCTATTATTACATCAGATAAGAATAATGCAGAATTATTTATGGATATGGTAGACTCTGCAGGTGTTTATCATAATGCATCAACAAGATTTGCAGATGGTTTTAGATATGGATTCGGGGCAGAAGTTGGTATTTCAACAAATAAAACTCACGCAAGAGGTCCTGTTGGTATGGATGGACTTGTAATTTATAAATATAAATTAAGAGGTTCTGGTGATACAGTAATTGATTATGTAAAAGGTGAAAAACACTTTACACATAAGGATTTATAATATGAAAATCGGAGTTTTAGGGTTAGGTTTAATAGGTGGCTCAATCTTTAAATCATTAAAAGAATTGGGCTATGATGTAATTGGTATTTCTAATTCTCAGGGGGGTAAATATGAAAATATTTATTCGGATAGAGCTAAATTGAGAGAGTGTGATTTAGTTTTTGTATGCTCTCCTATGAATAAAGTTCTTGAGGATTTAAGAGATATTGAACAATATTTAAGTAAAGATACAATAGTTACCGATGCATCAAGTTTAAAGAGTTTTGTATCAGAAAACAAATATAATTATAACTTTGTTCCATCACATCCAATGGCAGGAACTGAATTTTCTGGATTTGAAAATTCATATTCTGGATTATTTACAGGAGCAAAATGGGTATTAACTCCATTTGATGGGACAGTTCCTAAAACTTTGAGGAAAGTTATAGAGGATATGGGGGCAAAAGTTGTTGTAACTGATGCAAAATCTCATGATGAATCGGTAGCTTTGATATCACATATGCCTTTGGTGTTAGCTCAAGCTTTGTTTATGTCTGCAGATGACAATGAACTAGCAAAAGTATTAGCTTCTTCTGGCTTTAGAGATATGACAAGATTAGCTTTGTCTAGCGAAGAAATGGCTTGTGATATGGTTAAAATGAATTCTGAAAATATCCAAAAAGCATTGCTGAAATTGTATTCTAATATTGGCAATTTAATAAAAGAAAATTACCCAGAAAGTATACATAAGATAAAAGAAAATAGAGATAAAATGTATAAAGATGGGATAAATGTATATCCAATTGTCTAATTGAAATATATATTGAAATCATTTAATTTACCCATATGACAACGATAATTGGTGTAAAGTTAACAAATAGAATGGAACTTTCTAATGAGTTTCAGAATATAATATCAAAATTTGGGTGTGCTATAAAGACTCGAATAGGATTGCATAGTACTTGTAGTAATGTATGTGCAAACTGGGGAACAATTCTTCTTGAAATAATTGATGAATCTGTAACAAGTGAATTGAAAAAAGATTTATCGAGATTGGATGGTGTTCGAGTACAATCAATGACTTTGTAGTATTGCCTGAATTATTAAATTAGAGTATATTAATAATTATGAGAAAGTTATTAATATTAACTTTATTAATGATAAATATGCCTGTATTTGCAGATTACAATTCGCAAATGCAAAATTTTCAGCAACAGAGAAATCAGTATTATGCAAGACAGCAGGCATATCAAAATAAAGTTATGCAAAATCGTCAGTATCAATATAGGCAACAAGAAGAAATTAGACAAAGAAATTTAGGGTTATTTGAGAGTGAAAAACTAAGACACTTTGGATATACAGGTGTTCATTATTATGACTATTAATGATTTTTATTAAAATGCAATTATTTATATTAAAAAACAAAAAGTCCCTAATTGGGACTTTTTAATTTAATATAATAACAAATTAAAATATTTTATTCTTCATCTTCAACTATTTTACATTGACCGATTGCGTTAGCCGTTCTATACCATGTACTATAATCTCTTTTGGCAGAGAATCTGTACTCTCCTGTTTTTCTGTCAATAGTTACCCATTTATAGTCCATAGTCCAAGTTTCATAGAATCTATCTTTAAATTTTATTTCATCATCTGTAATTTTAAGATTTAAAACTTTTTTAGGATCATCATTAATTTTACCGTATAGTCTTACAAGATTTGGACTATAAATTTTCCCATTTTTAAAATAGTAATAATCAGTTGTTTCAATGTAATCGTCAATAGTACCTCTAACTCTTTTTGCAGTACATTCTAATTTTGTTCCATCTTCAACAGTGTATATTACATTTTTTTTAGCAGCAATTGCAGTAATTGTAGAAACAGATGTAAATAAAGTTATTAATGCTATTGTAGATAAAATCTTTTTCATAAAAACTCCTTTTGTTTAAAAAGTTTATAATAAATTATTTTTAAAATCAATGGAATTTTAGTTCTATAAGAAAATAAATTAATTAAATATTTGTAACAATTTAAATCTTAATATTTCAAATAAGTAAATTATTAATACTTATAAAGTTTTATATATATGTGTGTGTTAAAAGAAAAGAAGGTTCTAATATTGTCAAATATTTCATCTTTAAGAAGTTTGGTAAATAATGGTTGGACAATAGCCAATCGCAGAGTTGTTGTATCTAAAATTGGGAAAGAAAATTTTAAAGAAATTTCTCAATTAGCAAATCAAGCTAATTTTACAGATACACTTACATTTTCTAAAGCTAAAGATTATTTGAGTGCTGAAAATTTAGAAAACACTAAAAAAACAATAAATAATGTTATTCAATCATATAAAGAATATGCAAGATGTCCTTATATAAATGAGTATTTAAGAAGTGGTGCAGAGCTTTCAGAAAAATCTAAAAATTTATTAGAGAATTTAAAATTAGCAATATTAAATAATAAAGTTACAGGCGAATTTGTAAGAGGTTTAACTCCTAATAGAAAGAATAAATTAGAAAACATCGATGATGTATCAAAGTTTGTTTTTGAAAATAAAGGATTTACATCAGCGACTCCAAAAATAAATTCAGATTATGCAAATTGCTTTGCATTAGGAACTAATGGTTCAAAAGTAATTTTTGACTTAAAAGATTTTCCTGGGTATAAGGCAAATAATTATGAAGTAATATTTGATACTAATGCATTTACAAAAGATAAGTTCAATATTATCAAAGAAGGTGATAGATTATACCGAGTAATTCAAAAATAAAATAAAGATTATCAGACTAAGACAGGCGAGAACGTAGTGAGAGTCGAGGAGTGAACATACTAAAAAAAACACCCGAAGGTGTCTTTAAAATGGTGGGAACGATGCTTCTAGGTTCGAACTTTTAGTTCAAATTTATACAAATAATCTATCCCTCTATAGTAAATTTAAGCAACTTTTAAGGTTTGCTCAAATTCTTTAAGAAATTTTTTTATATTGCCACAAATTATGTTTTGATAGTTTAAAATAGCTCAACAATCTAGTTTTAATATTTATAACAAAAATAATATTTACGTTTTTTATACTAGGTATGAATATTTATATACAATCACAACATTTATCTTTTAAAGCACATCCTGGGGCAAAGGTTCTTAAAAATGTCTCTAAAGAATATCAGGGCAATAAATCTAAAATAGATAAGTTTAAGCATTTATTTGAAGTTTCTCATAATAAATATACAAATAAAAATACTATTATAGACATTGATAATAAAGGGAACTTGATATATTCGCATATCAGTTTTCCTAATATAAAATATTGCTATAAAACAGAAAAAGTTAATAGTTTACCATTGTCTAAAAGAATGATAAACGAATGTTCTAAAACAATTGCAACAGGAGAAAGTGAATTTTTTCATCATGTGATTTTACAACTTTTGAAAAAAGGAGTATCAATTCCTGAATTAAGAATAAAAGCAAATGATGAACAATTAGGCAAAACATTTAATAATTTGTTGTTTGTTTTAGAAAAAATTTTAAAAGATAATCCGAAATCAAAATTAACAAAATTAGAGTTTAACCTTATGCAAATGAAAATTAATGATGAAAAAATAAGGAATACAAAAGGTAATATTATCGATATAATAAACGAATTAAAAAAATAAGATAATAAACTAAAAAAGACACCCGAAGGTCTCTTTATAATGGTGGAACTGTCGTTTCTAGGTTCGAACTGTTAGTTCAAAGTTATGCAAATAATCTATCCCTCTATAGTAAATTTAAGCAACTTGAACAGTATATCCAAGTTCTTTAATGATTTTTAAGGCTGTTGATAATTGAGGTTGTTGTTCTCCGTTAAAAATAGCATAAAGATTACTTCTTGATATCCCAGTTTTTTTAGATATTCCTAAAATAGAATCTTTAGCCCTTACAGCATATTCTAAAGCTTTTACAAAAGCATTTAAGTCATTATCTTGCAAAAACTCTTGAAAACCGATATTAATCCATTCTTTAATATCGTCATCTGTTTTTAAATCATCTAATATGTATTTATTGAAAGATTTTGATTTAGTCATTTTTTATTCTCCATTGTTCAAGAAGTTCGTTTGCTTTTTCAATATCTCTAGATTGTTTAGATTTATTACCACCATTTATTAACAAAATTATTTTATTATTTTCTTCTGTATAATAAACTCTATAACCTTTTCCAAAGTTAAATCGTAATTCTGAAATATTATCATTTAATTTTTTGAAATCTCCAAAATTACCATCTTCGATTCTTAGTATTCTTTGATTTATACGTTTTCTTGTAAT
>CALUWB010000033.1 GCA_944324375.1 Candidatus Gastranaerophilales bacterium
AATTTCAACTTTTCCATTGTCTCCAAAGAATCTATCAATAATTCTACTAAAATCAAATTCAGTTATTTCGTTAAAGCCAAAGCAATCAAGAACTCCATATTTATCATTGATTACCATTGCAACAAATTGTAATGTTTCATCTGGTCTTTTACGAGAAAATACTATAGCATTATTCCCGTGGCCATCAGGGTAACTTATAAATGATTTATATGGCTTAGATGCTTTTAGGATTTCTTTATAGAATTCAATAGTATTATCAACTCTGATACCTGCTAATTTAAGAGTTGAAAGACCTTTATTAATTAATGGATATAAATCTTCAGATACATATTCTTTAGCATCTTCAAAAGCGTGGAATGCTAATTGAGATTTTGAATTTGCTAATAAAGTAATAACTTCTTTTGCTAAATCAGATTTTGGATTATATAAGAATATTGGAATTAGTATATTAGCAAGAGCATCGTGACTATAATCTTCATTTAATGATTTAATTAAAATCATTTGTTCTTCTGGAGGTAAAGCTAATAAGAAGTCCATAAAATCAATTTGTGCTTCAGGATTCATAATTGCAGTATTTAGAAGCTGTTTAGTTTCTTCATCTACAATTTGTTCAAACTCAGTAAAATAACCATTAACTTCATCATATTGTATCTCACTTCCAATATCTCTTAAAAGATTGAAAGCCACCATCTTGGCATAATCATTAATTTTGGGAGTCCTAATGAATTCTCTAAGTGAAGAATTAAGCATTTCTTTATTAAATAATCTAGTAAGCATATAGCAAATAACAAAGGCTTTTTGTTCTTTAGCTCTAGCAAGTTCTTTTAATAAAACATCCATAACAGCCTGTTTGTCTTCCTCTGCATCAAGTAGAGCAAACATATCATCAGAAACAGCTGTAGTTGTTTGCAATTTAGTAATTAATGTTAAAATTTCTGCTTTAATTTGTATTTTATTCATTTATCACCTACATTTCCCCCAGAAGGCATCAAGAATAGCTTGTGCTTCAGCTGAAGGCATTCTATCATTTAATATTAAATATTGAACAGCAATCATAGTACATTCGGAGCATATATTAACTCCTGGACCTTGAACCATTTTTACAACTTGAGTATTTGGTCTTCCACAAAAACTACAATAAATAGGTTCTTTAATATTCTTGTCATCTTCTTTATTTGATGAATGTTCTTGTTCTTTGTGGCTCTTTTCTCTTTTTGAACCTAAACTAATAATTTTTTCTTCGCTCATTAAAGGCTCCTTATTTGTACTTATTGTAACTCAATAAAAAGATCTTGTGAAGAGGGTTAATATTTGAGTAATATAATTGACTTCTTAAGTTCCTTGAAGTATATTCAAAGGCATGAAAATAATAATATTTGGTGCGACAGAATTAGGTTGTTTAATTGCAACTGAGTTTTTTGAAGACCACGACGTTACAATTATTGATAACGAAGATAACATCACAAAGGATTTCAATAAATTAGATATCGGGTATGTTCAAGGTAATGCTACAAGTATTGATACTCTTAAACAAGCTGATATAAGGAATGCTGATGTGTTTTTATCTTGTACCGATTCAGATGAGTTAAATATAGTTGCTTGTTTGGCTGCTAAAAGAGTCTCAGGAATTAAAACTATATGTTTTGTTGGTAAGGAAGAATATAAATCAACATTAGAAAATAAAGAAAGTGATTATTCTTGTGATATGTTTATTGATTATATAATCTGGTCTGCTGAATTATTAACACAAGAAATTTTTAGAATTATAACTGTTGCTCAAGCTTTAGATGTAGAAAATTTTGCAGATGGTAAAGCTAGATTATTAGAATATAAACTTAACGAAAACTCTGTTCTTGTAAATCAGAAAATTAGAGATTGTGCGTTCCCTGAACATACTATTATTGTTGGTATAACAAGGGATTCAGAATTATTTATTCCAACAGGTGAAACTATATTCGAACAAGATGATAAAGTTATATTTATGGGATTGGCTCACCAATTAGATAAATTAGCTGGTACTTTTTTTCACGAAAAAGAGTTTGTTAAATCAGTTTGTATAATTGGTGGTGGAACAATTGGTTTAATGCTTGCTAGAAATCTTGAAGAAATAAAAATTAAAGCAAAAGTGATTGAAAAGAATATACAAAGATGTGAAATTTTAGCTCAAGAATTATCAAATACTCTTGTTATTAATGGTGATGGTACAAATTTATCATTATTAGATGAAGAAGAAATTAGTGATTGTGATGTTGTTGTAAGTGTTACAAACAACGATGAGAAAAATTTATTATGTTCTCTATTAGCAAAACAATTAGGTGTTAAAAGAGTTATTTCAAGGGTTTCTAAAAACTTAAATATACCTTTATTTGAAAAAGTTGGTATAGATGTTGCAGTATCTCCTAACAATGCAGCTTTAAATGAAGTAAAGAATGATTTATACGAAACAAATGTTGATATTCTTGCAACTGTTGAACAAGGTCAAGGGGAAGTATTAGAAATAATAGTTCCTGAAACATTTGAAGATATAAAAATTAAAGATTTGAGAATGCCAGTTAAAGCAATTGTTGGTACTATAAAAAGACGTAATAGAGTTATTATTCCTAAAGGTGATACACTAGTAATGAAAAAGGATACATTAATCATATTTACAACTAACACAAATGCACCTCAAATTAAGGAATTTTTTAAGGGGAACTAATGAGAATAAGTTATTTAATATATAGTTTTGGGCTAATATTAACATATTTTGGAATTTTAGTTTGCTCTCCTATAATTTTTTCAATAATATTTCACGAATATTATTCAATGTTACCTTTCTTATTAACAGCTATATTAGCTATTTCTGTAGGGTATGTTTTAAAAAAAATAGGTATAATAAAAGGTGTAAAAAACTTAAATGATATTAAAAGAAACGAAGGATTATTTATTGTAACCACATCTTGGGTTCTGGCAGGTTTGACAGCTTCATTACCTTATTATTTTGGAGGAATGTCGTTTGTTGATTCATTATTTGAAGCTGTCTCTGGAATCACGACAACAGGAGCAACTATATTAACGAATTTTTCTCAGCCACATGCTATTTTATTTTGGCGTTGTTTTACTCAATGGTTAGGAGGTATGGGGATTATTGTATTATTTATTGCAATATTGCCTCAATTTGCAATAGCTGGACGTCAGATGTTTTTTGCTGAATCTCCTGGTCCTACTGAAGATAAATTTACACCTAGAATTAGAAGTACAGCATCTTCTTTATGGGTTGTCTATGCTGGACTTACTCTTTTAGAAATAATATTATTAGTAATTGGAAAAATGCCTGTATTTGATGCAATATGCAATAGTATGGCAACAATTGCAGCTGGAGGTTTTTCTCCAAATTCAGAAAGTACAATGGGTTATCACTCTAATTATATTACTTGGGTAATCTTAATATTTATATTCCTTGCAGGTTCTAGTTTTAATTTACAACACAGAGCATATACAAAATTAAACCCTTTATTATTTTGGAAAAATGAAGAATTTAGAGTTTATTTTGGAATATTTGCAGTGATTTCTCTTCTGGTAGTAACCTCTCTGATATTAAATGATCATTATAAAATATTTGAGGCAATTACTCATGGGTGCTATCAAGTAATTTCATTGATGACATCAACAGGAAGTGCTAGTATTGACTTTGCAAAATGGAGTTTTGAATCACAAGTTTTATTGTTTTTAGCAATGTTCACGGGAGGATGTGCGAGTTCTACGGGAGGTGGGATAAAAATTGTTCGTTGGATGCTCTTATATAAGATGATGAGAATGGCATTAAGAAAAATAATACATCCAAATGCTGTTATTAATGTTAAAGTTAATGATAATATTGTTCAACCTGATGTTTTAAATCAAACGATTGGATTTGTAATGTTTTATTTAGCTATTATATTATTTTCAATGTTTGTAATAACAATTCTTGAAAAAAATATAGTTATTGGTATTTCAAGTTCTGTAACATCAATTGGTAATATTGGTCCAGGTTTTGGGCATTTAGTTGGTCCAATGAGTAATTTTGCATCATTACATTCTTTATCAAAGTTTATATTAGTATTTAATATGCTAATTGGAAGGCTAGAATTAATACCATTTTTAGTATTTTTAGAAAAAGATTTTTATAATTTTAAATTTGATTAGACTATAATGAAAGTAACGGAGGCTTAAAATGACAAAGTGTTTATTTATTACAGCAACCGGAACTGACATAGGAAAAACTTACGTTTCAGCTCTGATTGTCAAAAAAATGAGAGAGTTGGGTTTTAATTGTGGATATTATAAGCCTGTTTTGAGTGGAGCTGTAAGAAAAAATGGCGAACTTATTCCTGGAGATTGTAAACAAGTAATTGAAACATCTGGCTTAAATTCTAAACCAATAGATTGTCTTTCATATTGTTTTGAAGAAGCTGTATCTCCTCACCTTGCAGCAGAAAGACAAAATGTAGAAATATCAAAAGATAAAATATTGAATGATTTTGATAATAAGAAAAGAGAATATGATTATCTTCTAATTGAAGGAGCTGGTGGAATAACTTGTCCTATTAATCTTAAAAATAATTATTTAATGAATGATTTGATTAAAGATATGAATACGTCAATTGTTATTGTTGCCGACGGAGGACTTGGGACAATAAATTCAGTATTATTAACAGTTGAATATGCTAAAAATAGAGATATTCCTATTACTGGAATTGTTTTAAATAATTATGTTGATAATTTTATGTATGAAGACAATGCTAAAGTTATTGAAGATTTAACAGGTTTAAAAATATTAGCAAAAGTTAAAAAGGATGATATTGATATAGATATCAATAATACAATATTTAAGGAAGTATAGTTATGAATAAATGGCAAGAAGAAGATTTGAAATATATATGGCATCCTTGTTCTCAAATGAAAGATTATGAAGGATTTCCTCCAATAATAATAGATCATGCAAAAGGAATAAATTTATATGATATTGACGGAAAATGTTATAAAGATGTTGTAAGTTCATGGTGGTGTAATTTATTAGGTCATTGTAATCCAAGAATAAGTAATGCAATAAAAAAACAATTAGATTCATTAGAACATGTAATTTTTGCTAATTTTTCACATAAAACTGCAATTACTTTATGTCAAAAATTAATGGATAAAATACCTAAAGGTCTATGTAAATTTAATTTTGCCGATAATGGCTCCTCATCAATTGAAATGGCATTAAAGATGAGTTTTCAGTATCATAAGCAAACAGGAAATCCTCAAAAAATACGTTTTATGGCAATGACTGAAGCATACCATGGGGAAACTCTTGCTGCATTAGCTGTTGGAGATTGTGATTTATATACCAAATTATACAAACCTTTATTGTTAGATATTATAAGAATAGATAAACCGGATTGTTATAGATGTCCATATTGTAAACATTATAAAACTTGTAATGCTGAATGTTTTGAAAGAACAGAAAAAGCTTTCAAAGAATTTGGAAATCAAACTGCTGCTATGATTGTTGAACCTTTATTGCAAGGCTCTGCAGGCATGAAAATGTATTCTCCTGTTTATTTGAAAAAATTAAGAGCATTATGTGATGAATACAATATTCATTTAATAGCAGATGAGATAGCGACAGGTTATGGTCGAACAGGTAAAATGTTTGCGTTTGATTGGGCAGGAGTATCTCCTGATATTATGTGCGTTTCAAAAGGATTAACCGGTGGTTATATGCCAATGTCTATAGCTATAACAACTCAAGAAATTTATGATGCATTTTATTCGGACTATTTAGAAGGTAAAGCATTTATGCATTCTCATACTTATGCAGGCAATCCTCTTGGTTGTTCTGCAGCTATTGAAGTCCTTAATATTCTTGATGATGAAAATATAATTGAAAACGCAAATAAAAAAGCTCCAATATTTAATAATATGATAAAAGAAAAATTTTCAAAATTACCTTATGTTGGAGATATTAGAGATTTAGGTTTAATCAATGCAATTGAACTTGTAAAAGACACAAAAACAAAAGAACCATTTGACAATAAATTAAGACTTGGTTATAAAATATATAAAAAAGCATTGAGTAAAGGCGTTCTTTTAAGACCTTTGGGTGATGTTATATATTTCAATCCACCTCTTATAATTGATGAAGATGATATTGATTTTGTAACAACTATTGCAGTGGACTGTGCTAAAGAAGTCCTGAACTTATAGGAGTATAAATATGAATACAGGGTTAAAAAAATCGTTATTTATCGCAACTGGTGTGATTGCAGCAGTTGGATTTAATACTGCGATACTTAAACAAGACAACAAAGAAACAGATAAATTAAGACAAGAAGTTTTAACAAAAGATTCTGCACGATACAAACGTATAACCAATGATATAAAAGCAGGTAATAAAGCTAATACATATTATGGTTGGTCAAAAGAAGTTCAAAAAATGAACGACTCAATAAAAATCGATAGTATTGCAAAAACTGCATATGCAAAAGGTGCACAAATGGTTCGTGATAGTATAAAAGCTGCGTCAAAAATCAAATAATAAGATAGTTGACTTAGTATTTACTAATATTAATTTGTGTTAAACTTTTATTTATGATTACAGCAATATTTCCTGTAGAAAAAGAATTAATAAATATAAAAAAAAGACTTCTTGATATAAATTGTGACTCTGAGGATTTAAAAGAAATTATTAATAATTTCTTATCTCAAGAATCTAAAATGATAAGAAGTCTTTTAGCATGTTTATTTTTTAAGGGTAATATATCAGAAGAACAATACAAAATACTTGTCGCAACTGAATTAATACATAATGCATCTTTAATTCACGATGATGCCATCGATGGCAGCTTAATAAGACGAGAGTCTGAAACAATAAATTTAAAATATGATAATAAATTGGCTGTAATTACTGGTGATTATCTTATTTCCATAGCAACAAGAGAGTTATTAGAATTAAATAATAACGATGTTATAAAAATATTTTTTGAAACAATTTCAAAAATGTGTATTGGTGAAAGTAAGCAGTATTTTTTGAAAGGTAAAATACCTACATTAGAAGAATATTTAATAAAAACACAATATAAAACAGCAGAACTTTTTAAGGCTTGTATGGTTTCAATGGCATTATATATTAATCCTGAAATGATAAATGAAGCAAGAGAGTTTGCTGTAAATTATGGCATAGCATTTCAAATAAAAAATGATTTAGATGATTATAAAAAAGGAATAAAAAACTCTCAAGATATAAATGATGGAGTGTATACAGCACCTGTAGTAATGTTAAATTCTATTGAATATAATGATTTTGCTATTGAAAAAACTTTAGATTTAATTCATAATTATTGCGAGAAAGCAAAAGATAGTATTCAAAATTTTGATAACGATATATATAAGGATTGTTTGATAGGGCTTATTGATAAATTATGGAAATAGAAAAAATAAAAAAAGAAATTAAACCTTTTATAAAAGAAACAATTGATACAGTTGTTTTTGTAATTGTAATGGTTACTCTAATAAGATTTTTTATTGGTGAAATTCGTTGGATTCCTTCAGGTTCAATGCGTCCGACATTAATTGAAGGTGATAGAATTTTTGTTGAAAGATTTTCTCGGTTTTATTCGACTCCAAAACGAGGTGATATAATGGTCTTTTATCCTCCATTTGTTGAGTTAGATGAATCAGCAGGAGGTATATTTAGAAGATTAACAGGCTTTTTCTGCAAAGATATTGCTTATATAAAACGAGTTGTAGGTATGCCTGGTGATAAACTTGAGATAAAAAGAAATACGCGTGGTCGTTATTTCGTGTATATCAATGATAAACCATTAGAAGAAGATTATATCTTAAGCGATTTTGACTCAATACCTTGTGATGATAGAATGTATTGTGGGCCATTTATTGTTCCTCAAGGACAATATTTTATGATGGGTGACAATAGAGGAAATTCTCAAGATAGTCGTTTTTGGGGTTTTTTGCCAGAAGATAGATTTGTTGGAAAAGCAGTATTTTTGTTTTGGCCTTTTACAAGAATGAAAGTATTATAACTGATGCAAATATATCATGACAAATGTTTTCTAGAACCAATAGATAAAATTGTAGCTTTTTCCGATGAAGAGTTTAGGCTAATTTTTTCTAAAATTGAAGAATACAGAAATAAAGGTTATTACCTCTTAGGTTATATAAGATATGATGCAAAAGATGTTTTTTTAAATAAAAAAATAAAAACATCACTTCCATTATTATATTTTGAAGTATATGATGATTTTACAGAATATATTCCTTATATCCCTAGAAAACAAGTAAATATTTATACCGAACCAGAAATAAGTTATTATAATTATAGAGATGCTTTAGAAAAAATAAAATTAGAAATAGCACAAGGAAATACTTATGAAGTAAATTATACTTATCCTTATAGAGTATATTCTAATGCTGATAGTCTCTCTTTATATAATTATTTATTGCCGACTCAACAAACACCTTATAATGCTTATATAGCAAATGAGTGGGAAGAATTATTATCTTATTCTCCAGAATTATTTTTCAAAATAGAAGGTAATGTAATAACAACAAAGCCAATGAAGGGAACGGCTCCAAGAGGTGAAACAGAGGAGGAAGATTTTAAGCAATATAATTTTTTACAAAATGATCAAAAAAATCAAGCTGAAAATGTTATGATTGTTGATTTATTAAGGAATGATCTGAGTAAAATAGCAAAAACGGGAACTGTAAAAGTTGACAAATTGTTTAATATTGAAGTTCATCCAACAGTATTTCAAATGACATCAGAAATTTCAGCCGAATTAGAAAATAATGTAACATTATATGATATTTTAAAAGCAATATTTCCTTGTGGTTCAATTACTGGAGCTCCTAAAATATCAACAATGAATATTATAGATGATATAGAACAATATAATAGAGGTATATATTGTGGAGCTATTGGTTATTTATCGAAGGATGAGTGTATATTTAGTGTTCCAATCAGGACTTTACAAAAAAATAGATTAGATGATAAAAAGTTTTACAATTATTTTGTTGGAGGCGCTATATTATGGGATTCAGATATTTTAGAAGAATGGCAAGAAACTATTACCAAGAAAAGAATTTTAGATAAAGAAGTTAATTTTAACCTAATTGAAACAGTTTTAATAAAAGATGGAGAAGTTTTATTATATGATTATCATAAAAATCGAATTAAAAATTCTGCAAAAGAGTTAGGTTTTGATTTTAACGATAATGATTTTAATTTTGATACATCAAGAGATTATATTGCAAGATATGTTCGTTCAAAAAATGGTTTTTCAAAAATTGAATATAGAAAAATAAATAATATAACAACAAACAAAATAATATTGGCAAATAGTTCGATTAATTCCCATAACATATTTTTAAAACATAAAACAACTTTTAGGCCTTGGTATGAATTTATATTAGATGATTATTTTGATATTATTTTTTATAATGAAAAAGGGGAAATTACAGAAGGTACAAGAACAAATATTGTTGTTCAGATAGATGGTGTTTTGTATACTCCTCCAGTTAGTTCTGGATTATTAAATGGATGTTATAGGCAGTATTTAATTGATAACAAAAAAGTAAAAGAAAAAGTTTTATTCAAAGAAGATTTAGAACTTGCAGAAAAGATATATTGTGTGAATTCTGTTCGAGGAATGGTTGAGGTTGAGTTATGATTTTAATTGATAATTATGATTCATTTACATATAACATTGTTGAATATTTTAAAATCTTGGGACAGGATATAAAAGTATTTGAAAATGATAGTATAACTATTGAAGAACTAAAAAAAATTGAGTTCGAATCTATAATTCTTTCTCCTGGACCATCAAATCCTAAAAATGCAGGTATAACTTTAGATGTAATAAAGAATTTTTATCAAAAAAAGAAAATATTAGGAGTTTGTTTAGGTTTTCAAGCTATTGCAGAATTTTTTGGGGCAAATATTATTGAAGCTGAACAGCCAATGCATGGTAAATGTTCAGAAATTTATTTCGAAGAACAAGAGCCTTTATTTAATGGATATAAACAAGGGTTTAAAGCGACAAGATATCATTCTTTAATAGTAAAAGATATAAAAAGTCCAATAATCCCAATAGCTCATACTAAAGATAATGTTTTAATGGGTTTAAAAATAGATAAATATCCAGTTTATGGTGTGCAATTTCATCCTGAGGCTATTTTAACAGAAGATGGTATAAATTTATTTAAAAATTTTATAAATATATGTTAAAAATATTACTTATTTCTTAAACTTCATGGTATCTTAAAATTAAATTGGAGATAGCTATGAAAAAAATATTATTAACATTAATTTCTTTTTTATTTATATCAGTAAATATTTCTCAAGCACAAATGGTAAATGGGAAATGGAATAATGATTTAAGAAGTCTATTTTTGCAAAATGAGTCAATTATATACGTAATTAATATAAGAACATTTAATGCAAAAGATTTGAATCAAAATGAAATAATTGACAATTATGAAGAAAGTGGAAATTTTCTGAATGCGATAGATAGGCTTGATGAATTGAAGAAAATGGGTATAAATACATTACATATTTTACCAATTACTCCTGTTGGTAAGTTAAAAGCATTAGGAAATGCAGGTTCTTTATATGCAATTTCTGATTTTTCAAGTCTTAATCCACAATTACAAGCGCCTGATTCTTTGTTATCAGTAGAGGATCAAGCTAAACAGTTTATAAAAGAGTGTCATAAAAGAAATATAAGAGTAATTGTCGATTTACCAAGTTGTGGTGCTTATGATTTATTTATTACGCATCCTGAGTATTTTGTAAAAGATGAATCTGGTCAGCCTATAATTCCATTAGATTGGACTGATGTAAGAGTTTTGTATACCGGTAAAAATGGTCAAATCGATGAAGATATGTATTATCAACATAAAAAATTTGTTGATTTAATGATGGATATAGGTGCAGATGGAATAAGAGCTGATGTTGCAACAATGAGAACATTTGCATTTTGGGAAAAGTTAATAAAATATGCAAGGGAAAAAGATTCAGAATTTATGTTTTTAGCAGAAGCATCAAATGCGTGGACAGATGCACCGTCTAAGTTTGCACCTTTTACAACATATGATAAATTGTTAAATGCAGGTTTTGATGGGTATTATGGTGATTTTTTTAATCTAAAGGATTGGAAAACATCTAAAGAGTTGATTGATTCTATAAAATTTAATCAAAAAATATATGAGAAACAACGAAAAACAGTGATTGGTAGTTTTACAACTCATGATGAAACGAGTCCTATATTATTAAAGGGTGCAGATTTTTCCAAAATGATAATATGGTTAAATAGTACATTACCATTGAATTCTTATTATGTGGATGGTTTTGCAACAGGAGATGATTATGATTATTCTTGGGCAAATAAAAAAGCAAATGTAACATATACAGATGATGAGTATTATTTTAATCATAAAGGTAAATTTGATTTATTTAATTTCTCAAGAAAGCCAGGAGGGAATGATAAATCAATATATGATGAATTTATAATGGCAAATAAATTTAAAAATTATTATGCAGAAGATTTATCAACTATGAAATTTATTCCATTAAAAACGAATTTAAAGAGTATATTTGCTTATGCTCGTTCTAATGGGGATTTTTCAGTAATAGTGATAGGAAATTTAGATTTCTCAAATCCTGCAAAAGCTATTGTTAAAGTTAGAGGTTTAAGTTCTAAAAATAAATATATAAATCTTCGCTTAACAAGAAACATTAAACCAGAAATACAATCAGGTAAAATTGGAACAGAATTAAATCCTGGAGATATTCAAGTTTTAATGTTCAAAAACTTTACAGTAAAGGGGTAAAGTGGTCAGTAGTATATATAATTATGAAATTAGGTAAATGTATAAAATGAAGAGTGGTTTTGTATCAATAATAGGCCGTCCAAATGTTGGTAAATCTACAATGCTCAATCAAGTATTGGGTCAAAAAATTGTTATAGCAACTGATAAGGCTCAAACAACAAGAAAACGTATAAAGGGTATATTAACAAATGAACAAGGACAAATAGTTTTTGTTGATACTCCAGGGATTCATAAACCAATTAATAAATTTGGAGAATTTTTACTTGATGAAGCAAAGGTTTCAGTTCCTGATTCTGATTTAGTGCTATTTTTAGTTGATGGTTCAGAACCTGCAGGAAAGGGTGATAAGTGGATTGTTGAAAATGTTATTTCAAAAACTAATGTTCCTGTTGTTCTTGTTATGAATAAGTTAGATAAAATTTCTAATCAAGATAAAATTACTGAAAATTATAAATCATATCAAGCATTATTTGAAGAAGAAAAACCTGTAATAAAAATATCAGCAAAAACAGGTAAAAATAAAAATAAATTAATAGATATGATAATGAGTTACTTACCAGAGGGAGAATTATTGTATCCTGAAGATGTGGTAACTGAAGAAAGTATGAGAGCGATAGTAGAGGAAATTGTAAGAGAAAAAATTCTTTTAAATACAAAAGAAGAAATCCCACATTCTGTGGCAATCAAAGTTGAAAAATATGAAGAAACTGATGAAATTGATAGAATTTATGCAAATATTTATTGTGAACATAAAAGTCAAAAAGGAATTTTAATTGGTAAAGGTGGTTCTTTATTGAAAAAAATTGGGACAGAAGCAAGACTAGATTTAGAAAAGATAGTAGAAAAGAAAGTATTTTTATCATTGCAGGTTAAAATAGAAAAAGATTGGCGTAAAATGATAAGGTACTTAAAAATTTTGGATATGTTTCTGAATAAGATTGATTTTATTAAAAATTTACGATAACTTAGTGGTATGTTAAATAAAATATTAGTTCAAAATTATATATTAATTGATAAGCTAGAACTTGAATTTTCTAACAAATTGAATATTATAACAGGAGAAACAGGTTCAGGTAAAAGTATTTTAATTGGTGCAATTGATGTAGTATTTGGTGCAAAAACTACAAAAGAATGCATTAAGACAGGTTGTGATAGAGCTTATATAGAATTATCTTTATTTTTAAACCAACCAATAAACGAATTATTAGAAGAAAATGGTATTGAAAATTATGGAAATGAACTAATAATATCAAGAGAAATTACCAATTCAGGCTCTCGTTCTAGAGTTAATGGAACATTAGTAAATCAAGATTTTATCAAAGTTTTGAGAGATAAGTTTATTGATATACATTCTCAACATCAAACATATTCATTCATGCAACCTAAATATCATATCAATTTACTAGATTCCTATGCAAAAGCTACGTGTGCAAATCTATTTGAAGAATATTCTTCACTATATTCAGATTATGTTGAATTAAAACAAAAATTAGATAATGCAAAGAATGCAAATACTTTATCAGAAAATCAAATTGAATTTTTAAAATTTCAAATAGATGAAATTGAATCTGCAAATATTCAATCAATTGATGAAGATGTTAAATTAGAAAATGAACTTGCAGTATTAGATAATGCTGAAAAATTAAAGGAATTAACAGGTTCAGTTGCTTGGACTATAAGTAATGATGATGATTCTATTTTGAATGCATTATCTCTATTAAAAATGAATCTATCAAAAGCATCTCGTATGGATTCAAATTTAGAAAATTCAGAAGCTGAATTAATAAATGCAACAGAGATATTGAAAGATTTAGCATCATCCTTAAGAGATTATTCTCAATCATTAGATAACGATACTGAACGTTTAAACGAGATACAAGAAAGATTATTTAATTTAGATAAACTAAAAAGGAAATATGGTTCATCGTTAGAAAATGTCTTAAAAACATTAGAAAAATTACAAGAGGAATATTCTTCAGTAGAAAATTATGAATCAAATATTGAAGAATTAGAACAAAAACTTTCAAGCATAACATCCAATTTAACTAAATTAGCTAAAGAAATTTCTGAAAAAAGAAAGATGTATTCAGAAGTATTATCAAGTTTAATTGTAGAAAAATTAGAAAAATTAGAACTTCCCAAAGTTCAATTCAAAATTGATGTGAAAGACACATCATTAAATAAATATGGAATGGATGATGTTGAATTTTTAATATCAACAAATGTATCAGAACCACTAAAACCATTAGCTAAGGTTGCTTCTGGAGGCGAAATTTCAAGAGTCATGTTGGCCCTAAAAACAATTTTTGCGCAACATGATGATATAGATACCGTTATTTTTGATGAAATTGATACAGGAATTTCAGGAAAAACATCTCAAAAAGTTGCAGAAGAAATATCAGAATTATCAGAAAATTGTCAAATTATAATGATAACTCACCAAGCAATTATAGCTTCAAAAGCTGATAAACACATATATGTTAAAAAGGTTCAAGGTGATAGCACACAAGTTGGTATATACATATTAAATGAATCTGATAAACTAAAAGCATTGGCAGAACTAGCAAGTGGTGAAGTTACAGATAAATCTATTGAATTTGCCAAGACCCTTGTTCATTAAATATCCCCACAATGTATTAGTTAAGTTGTAGATTATTAAACAAAAAACTTCGTGTATCCTTAAAATATGAATACAGGAAGTATGAAAGTTTTATTGATCGTTTGTTTATTAGGGATTTTATCTCCCGTATATTCTGCCTGCTCAATTGATACCTCAACTTATTGTTCCGGAGATATTGACAACGGGCAGAATATATTCCTTAATCGGGAGAATATATTTATAACTCCATATTTAAAAAAATCTTATATTTATATACCTAAGTTTGACATTTTTTAGAAAATCCTTAATACATTTAGTGGATATTTAAACGTGTGTATTAAAGATATCTATTAAAAGGTCGTCATCTTAATTGAGGTGAGGTAAGGTACATGTTTTCAGAAATGTTACAAGGGTTATTAAATTCAAGTGGACAAGCTAAAGCTATGCAACGTTATACTCAAATGAATAATTACGTTAATAGTTTGACTGGTCAGCAAGCAATTGTAAAAAATAATCAAATTAATTTACCTCCAAAGGATTCTGTACAGTCATTTGATAATGTACTAAAATCAACTGCTAAATCTCAATTTGGAATGTTATTAAAAAATAAAGCAGCAGAAAAAGTAAATGCTTCTTTATATAATCCAGGAATTCCTTCTAATATAAATATTTCAAAACGACCTTCTAAAACTGAAATATTAGGAATTATAAATGAAGTTTCAAATAAATATGATGTTGACCCTAAATTGATTGAAGCTCTTGTTAAGCAAGAATCCGGCTTTAATCCAAATGCAAAATCAAAAGCAGGTGCATTAGGTTTAATGCAATTGATGCCATCAACAGCTAAAGGTCTTGGGGTAACTGATCCAATGGATGTAAGACAAAATATTGAAGGTGGAGTTAAATACGTTAAATCAATGTTGGATAGATTTAATGGCAATATAATTTTAGCATTAGCAGCATATAATGCAGGCCCAAATGCAGTAAAAAAATACGATGGTGTTCCTCCATATAAAGAAACTCAAAACTACGTAAGATCTATACTTGCTAACTATCTATAATAATTAATATTAAGTTTTGTTACGTCCAATGAATAAAATATGGCAATTATTTAAAAGATATATACTTTATATATAAGTAACCCTTATTTTACGGAGGATAACCCATGAGATATGATGGCGTTCAATCAGCAGGTTCAAATTTTGATTATTCAGCAGGAGTAATAAAGCGCAAAGAAGAAGAGGATGAACCAATAAGAAAATCTACAAATCCATTATCTAATTTGGCAAATCAACTTGGTAATTTTCTTGCGCAAGGAATAATGAATCCAACAGCATCAGATGCAACAAATAGTTCATCATCTGCATATAACCAATAATAATATTTACAATACTAATGTTTGATATACAATAGACCCATAAAGGGTTAGGTATGTTATTAGCATTAGATATTGGAAATACAAGTATAACTATTGGTGTCTATAGTAATGATAAATTGTTAGAAGTGAAACGAATACCTTCAAATATTCATTTTTCTAACAAAAAATATGAGCAATTGCTATTAGATACTGTTGGCGATATAGAAGTTACAGATTGTATAATCGCATCTGTTGTTAACGGACTTGATAAGACCTTATTTGAGGCTGTTAAGTCCATTTATTCTGTAGAAGGTTTGATATTATCAACTAATTTAGATATAGGTATCAAATTAAGACTTAAAGATAATAATGAAATTGGTGCTGATAGGATAGCTAATGGTATTGCAGCAGCAAGACTATACAAATTACCTGTTATTGTTGTTGATTTTGGAACAGCAAATACTTTTGATATAGTTAATAAAGAAGGAGAATTTATAGGTGGAGTAATTGCTCCGGGTATTAATACTCAGTTAAATTCATTAAGTAAATGTACATCAAAACTACCTAATTTAGATGCAACAATTTCTGAAAAAGCAATAGGTGATAATACTATTGATGCAATATTGTCAGGAGTAATACGTGGTACAGCTTGTATGGTAGAAGGCTTAATATCACAATGTGAAAACGAACTTGGCGCTCAGGCTACAATAGTTGCAACAGGTGGTTTATCTGGACTTATCTCAAATTATATGGAAAGAAAATTTGATTATGTAAATCCAGTTCTTACTCTAGAGGGGCTAAAGGAGCTTTATAAACTAAATCAGCATCAAGTACATTTACAACATCAAGTCCTTTAAATTTATAAAGAGTTTCAATGTTTCCAATGGCTTTTTCTCGAGCGACAAGAGCTCCAATCATTGCTTCAAGAGCACCTGCTGGAATCATATTGGTTGGAATATCGTTAAATCCATATTCATTTTTTAGAATATTTTGTAAGAATTTACAATCAGCAGGTGAGCGTTGTTTGTAATTAGAATATAAATTTAATTTTAATTTTGATAAATATAAATCATATCTTGCTATATCAATACCATTTTCAACGAGGTTAGAGAAGTAATCACAACCTCTTGTAGAAAAACGTTGAGTCCAATTGTCAACATTTATAAAGTCAAGTTTATTGGTTGTATTAATTAATTGATATGGTTTTGATAGAATACGCCATTTCCCTGTCATTAGTGTATTATCCCAAGGTAGAGATACACATATTTTAGAGTATTTTAAAGACGAATAATTATCAAAAAAGTGTTGAACATCTTTCATTGTAAAAAATTTATCCACAAGAATAAGAGTATTGTTAGTATCTAATACTGCAATTCCTGTTTCTATAGTAGCAGATGGTGCTAATGATAATCCAATATAATATTCAATCATAGTTCAAAATCTTCATTTTTAGGTATTTGTTCATCTAGTGTTGTTTTAGTTTTATCAAATTTAGGAGTCTCTAAACTATTATATAAATCTTTATTATAGATATTAATTCCTTGAGATTCAGCATAAGTTTTCATGTCAATTACTTTTTTCTTTTCATTTTTTGATGATTTCATCAATGCTTTAGCAGCTGGAGATATATTATGTTCTGCTTTTATTTGCGATATTAATTCTTTTCTTTTTGATTGTAATTCAATTTGTTCTTCTTTGTTCATATTAAGAACTGGATTTTTAATTTTTTCAATAGAATTATATTTGTTTTTAAGAACTAAAATTTCAACTCTTCTATTGACAGGGGAATTAAAACTTTTAGTTGCATTTTTAGCAGGTCTTGTATCTGCAAATCCAACAGCTGTAAATAATTCAGGTTTAAATTTGAATCTACTTATCATATATCTAACAATTGTACATGCTCTAGCACTAGAAAGTTCCCAATTAGAAGGGTATTTTGCAGAAGATATTGGAGAACTGTCTGTATGTCCTTCTACTCTAATGCAATGCATAACAAATTTTTCATATATTAAAACTCCAATTTTATCTAATAATTTTTTTGCATTAGTTGATAATTCTGCAGAGCCAGAGTTAAAAAGGTATTTTTCATCAAATGATATAAGTAATCCTTCATTTGTTATTTGTGCATCTACGCCTTCTAATTCTCCATCTTTTTGTAGGTTTTCAATAGATTTTTCTATTTGTTCAAAAGATTGAGTTTCGTATTTCGCGCTGATATATTCAGCCATTAATTCTTGAATAAAAGCATTCCCTGAAGATGAATCTAAAATGCTTTGTCCAGAATCAAGAACCCCATCATTACCTTGCAAGACGGAAACTTGAGAAAAAGCTTTTTGTAATGATTCATCAATTTTGCTAAGTTCTGCTACATCAGTTTGAGATAGAGCATATAAAACTACGAATGTAGCAAATAATAAAGTAATAAAGTCGGAATAAGAAACCAACCAACGTTCTAAGTTTTCATGCTCAGGTGCTTTATTCTTTTTGGCCATTTATTTTATCCTTTAGTTTTGATTATCATTTGCTTTTGCGCCTAAAATGAAAGCGCCTAATTTTCTTGAAATAAGAGTAGGACTTTCTCCAGCTTGTATAGCAAGCACTCCTTCAATCATAACATTTTTTGCTAAAAATACTTTTGCATAAATACCTTTTAATCTGTTAAAACAAGGAATCATGTATAAGTTTGCAACAACTAAACCATAAATAGTAGCAACGAAAGCTACAGCAATACCTTCTCCTAATTTAGAAGGGTCTGAAAGATTTTGCATAACTTGAATAAGTCCCATAACCGCACCAACGATACCAAGAGTTGGTGAGAAACCACCAAAAGCTTCATAAACTTTTGCAGCAGACATTACCTTTGTCTCAAGTTGTTCTAATTGATTTTCTAGCATTGCTCTAACAAGTGTAGGATCTGTTCCATCAGCAACAATTTCTAAACCTAATCTTAGCAATGGATCAGATGCATTTATTGCTTCTTTTTCTAAAGCAATTACACCTTCTTTTCTTGCTTTTGTTGAAAAATTAACTATTTCTGTAATTAATCCTTGTAAATCAACTTTAGGTGGGAATATAATATCTTTAAATAGCATAACTGCATCTTTTAAAACTTTTGGAGGAAAACTTAATACAATACCTCCTGATGTTCCACCAAGAACAATAAATGCTGCAGTAATTTGTATTAATTGTCCGATGTTTCCACCCTCCATTGCTTGTCCAACAAGGATGAAACCAAGTCCTAATACTAAACCTATAATTGCAAAAATATCCATAAATCGTGCTCCAATAATATAACTAATCTTATAAAAGGATACGACAATAAATCAATATAGTTAAATCAATAATTAAAATTTCAATTAATTGGAGTAGTTAAATTAGACTTTTGTTATTTATTGATTTAAAATGAAGAAAAAAGGAGTATAAGAAGATGAGAGCATTAATTTTCAATAATGATGAAGGTTTAACTTTAAAAAAAGATTATGCAAAACCTATTCCAAAAGCAGGAGAAGCATTAATAAAAGTTTCTTTAGCTGGAATATGTAATACCGATGCTGAAATAGTAAAAGGATATATGGGATATAATGGAGTTTTAGGGCATGAATTTGTAGGAGTAGTAGAAGACGTTAATTCTAAAGATAAGTCTTTGGTCGGTAAAAGAGTTGTTGCAGAAATAAGTTATGGATGTGATGATCCTGAATGTCCATGGTGTGCAGTTAAAAATTATAGACATTGTCCAAATCGTCATACTATCGGTATATGGAAAAAAGATGGATGTTTTGCAGAATACATAACATTACCTACTAATATTTTATTTGAGGTCCCAGATAATGTTTCAGACGAACAAGCTGTATTTGTTGAACCTTTAGCAGCTGCGTGTGAAATTACTGAACAGTTACACATTGATCCAAGTCAAAAAGTTGCTGTTTTGGGTGATGGAAAATTAGGTTTAACAATAGCATTAACTTTAAATGCTCAAAATTTAGATGTTACTTTAATAGGTAAGCATGGAAATAAACTTGATATTGCAAAGGCGCAAGGTGTAAAAGTTCAATTGCTTGAAAATACAGAAATTTCAAACAATTATGATATTGTAGTAGAAGCAACAGGATCAGTTTCTGGGTTTGAAACTTCATTGAATCTTGTAAAGCCAAGAGGTGTTTTAGTTTTAAAAAGTACAATAGCAACAGGAAAAGAATTAAATTTAGCACCAATTGTAATTAATGAAATAACAGTTTTAGGTTCTCGTTGTGGACAATTTGGACCAGCTTTAAGATTGTTAAAGAATAATCGTATTGATTTTTCATCATTCATATCAAAAGTTTATTCATTTAATGATGCAGAAGAGGCTTTTGAAGCAAATAAAGCAAAGGATACAATCAAAATATTGTTGAAGTTTTAAGAGGTCTTATGAATAGAAATAAAATGGCCGTTAAATGGTTATCTGCAGGGCATTTTGTGAACGATATATATACTGGAATATTAAATCCAATAATGCCATTTATCGCAGCAAAGTTAGGTATAACATTAGCTATAGCTACTGTAGTAATAAGTATTTCAAATATATTTTCATCGCTATTACAGCCAATATTTGGATTTTTTGCAGATAACATGCTTAAAAGAGTATTTATATTTTGGGGATTAATTTTAAGTTCTGTATTTATTCCTTTAACTCCATTGTCAAAGAATGTATATTTCTTAATATTATTCATGATTTTAGGTAGTATCGGTAGCAGTTTTTATCATCCTCAGGCAAGTGGTTTTGTTAATCGATTTGCAACAATTAATAATACTTGTGCAGATGATATGGGATTTTTCATAAGCATGGGTTCAATTGGTTATTCTTTTGGTCCCTTAATTGCTGCAACTGTTACTCAGTATTTGGGCATGGGGCACATGCCAATTCTATCTATAATAGGTTTATCATTGGCATTAACTATGTTTGTTTTTGTTCCAAAGCTCTCAAATATAGAGAAAAAACCAGAATATAAAACTTTTAAAGAAACCTTTTATACGATTTTAACAAATAAGAAGATGAATTATTTGATGATAATATCAATGATGAAGGTTTTAGTAACGACAAGTTGTTGTACTTTATTACCATTTTTATGGAAAGACATGGGGTATTCTCCTTTTTATATTGGAATAGCTTTGTTCTTATTTATAATAGCAGGTGGTTTTGGTTCATTATGTAGTCATAAAATCGAGTTATTATTAGGAACAAAACAATTATTATACTTTTCCATGACTGCAACTCTTCCATTAATTATTTTATTTTCGCTAACTTATATTCATCATCCAATATTTTCAATAATAACATTTGTTATAATTGGCTTTACAACTATGCTTGCTCAGCCTGTAACAATGGTCATGGGGCAAACTTTACTACCAAAGTATAAAAGTGTTGTTGCAGGTTTTATGAATGGTTTTGCTTGGGGAGTTGTAGCTATTGCTTTATCTTTAATAGGTGTTACTGCTCAACATTATGGGATTACAAATGTGTTGATTATATTAGCTATATTCCCAGTAATATCGACTATTTTGATTAAATACTTATAAAATATTACAATTTGTTAAATAAAATTTATAAACATAGCAAATTATTTTTTGTTTGGTTATTATAATTAGTACAATTATTAAAAAATAAAGTTACAAACTGTGTGTAAGGGCAAAGGAGGAATGTAATATGCCAACAGTACAATCAATTAAAGCAGGAATGGCTGTAAAAGCTCCAGTAGCAAAAGCAGCTAAAGCAGTAAAAAATGCAGCAGTAAAAGTTGCTCCAAAAGCAGCTGAATCTAATAAAGGTGCAGAAGCTCTTTCTAACCAAGGCAGAGCAATGGTTCATTACTCAAAACCATCAGCAGAAGCAGTAAAAATGGAAAATCCAAAATCATTAAAAGCTACTTCATACGGCCCAGGTGCTGGTGAAGGTGGTTGGGATGGTGGCTGGTACTAATCAGTAGATTCCAAAATGAAAATTAAAAGAAGTAATTAAATATTATTTAATTACTTCTTTTTTTATATTATTTTTAATATTGTAAAAAATTGTAAAAAAGATTGCATGTAATATCAAAAAAAAATCTTCAGTAATATTTACATGATAGAATTATTGAACAAATATGGATTTTTATATATTAAAAAAGTAATAAGCTAGAAATATAAAGGATTGTAGGTATGAAAAATTTATTTAAAAAGATTATTGCAAGTTTTATGTGTTTTTCATTATTAACACTTCAAGCAACGTTTGCTGAATCTACTTTTGCAGCAGGCAAAGATATTTTAAGTCCAGTAGATGGGCAAGGTGGTGCAAGCATAAAAGATCATACAGATGGTTTGTATGGTGTATCATCAGATGGTAATAATGCTGTTTTAGATTTTAACAAGGATACTGTAATTAATTGGAATATATTAAATGTATTAAAAGGACAAAAATTAGATTTTAATAATGGTTCTTATGCAGTACTTAATAATGTTCTTAATGGAATGTCAACATTTGCAGGTCATATTACAGGTGATACTGGTGCTATTATTATTGCAAACCCTAACGGTATGATTATGAATGGTGGATCAATTGAAACATCAGGAGCTTTAATACTTACAACTCAAGATTTATATACA
>CALUWB010000034.1 GCA_944324375.1 Candidatus Gastranaerophilales bacterium
AAGGTTTCAATGTAAATAAAAACAATGTTTTGATACTATATAGCTATTTACAAAATTGTGCAGATGATGATTTGTTTTGTCTAAGAACAGGTAATGTAATTTATATCCTTAGTAAAGGTTGTTTAAAACTGGATTTTAAATTTTTGCAAAATTATATAATCTCTCCTGGATTTAAATTGAATATTCTAGAAATAATTAAGTTAGATAAGGATTCGATTTTATATAAAGAGCATTACGAAAGAATACAAAATTCAGAATTCTTATGGAAATACATAGAACGCTATTATTACATAGGGCATAGTTTTATTTCTGAAGATAAAAATACTAAAGAAATTTATATAAATAATTCTTATATTAAGGAAAAAAATCAAGTTAAAAGTATTTACAAAATACAACATGTCCCAGCAACTACAAAAAGAAAATATATTAGGGGGATAACGGTTGGTGAATATATAAAAAATAAAAAAAAAAAAAAAAAAATTCTTATTATAGATAAACTACTAAATTATATTTTTTATCCATATAAAGATGAACAAAATCCTGAAAAAGTTTCAGGGGATTTAATTGATTGTCATTTGTATAATTTTATAATCGGAGAAGATAGTCAATTTCATTTTATAGATTTTGATTTGAAATGTACAGAAAGTATTGATAGAAATTATTGTATATATTTTATGTTATATAATTATGACATAGACCTATATAAAAAAATGCTTTCTAAATATGGATATAATGATAGACATAAATATTATGAAAAAAATTTTTCAATATATCGTCAGCCACCTATCCAAAATGGAAAAAGTATAATAACACAACATCATAAAAGATTACAACAGAAATATTTTAGTGATGAAGGTATCTCCCAAAAATATAAAATTAAGTATAAAAAAGTAAAACTTTAGTTTATTTTAGCCTAAAGGAACATTTTAATAGATAATATTTTATAATATTTAGCAATTCTATATTAAGTAGTACAATATGAATTAACTGTTAAAATAGACTGATATCCTTAATACAAAAATAAAACCACCTAATCAAAGGTTGTTTTAAAATTCGAAAAAGGTGGGATTGTCTTGCTCGTTCGCGTTTAACGGGTCTACGGTTTTTCTTTTCACAAGTTACACTTGCTCCAAAGAAAAGACCTTCGCCCTCAGCTCACTAGCGCTCGAACCTAGACAAAGCTATCGCTTTGTGGTTCTCATCCCACAAAAAAAGACCCCGAAGGGTCTTTAAAATTCGGAAAAGGTGAAGGACTCCACCTAAAATTGATTAAGTATCAATTTTAGGAAGGAGGGAATCGAACCCACTGGGTGAGAACCCACCCCAAATAAAAAATAAACCACCTAATCAAAGGTGGTCTTTAAAATTCGGAAAAGGTGGGATTCGAACCCACGGTGCAGATTACTCCACACAACACCTTAGCAGGGTGCCGCCTTAAGCCTACTCGGCCACTTTTCCAAGGTCTTTCCTCTAAGCTATATACATCTTATCATAAATTATTTTTTTTGCAAAATAAAAGCGAACCAAAGTTCGCTTAAAATTACTCTCAACTATCTTACTAAATCGTTAGACCATGATTACTTAACCGCTACCAGTTTTGTTTGAACTCCGACTTCGGCATTCATACGTCTGGCATTTGCTATAGCAGAAGCACGTCTTTTCTTTGCGCCTCTGAGTATATATTCTACGCCACTGAAGGTATTACAAGTAGGTGTTTCTATCTTTTTTAACATATACTATCCTTTCTTTTGACTGTAGTTTTTATATCGGCTTTTTTAGACAAATCTTTAGCTTTTTTATTCATTTATTTACAAAATTTTACATTTATATTACATATCAAATTTTTAACTATATTCTGAAATTCAATTATAACAATAATATTTCTTAAATATATATTTTTGTAACATTAAATATTGAAAAGGGTTTACATTTTTAAAACATGTGTAATAATACAAGTATACGGATATACATTACTCGGGGACACGGAAAGGTACATTACCCACAATTTAAAGTTGTCATTTTTTTCAAGGTAGAAAAGGAGTATTTGCCTGAAAAAATTAACACTATCGAATTAAATATTGATTGATTGTATTCATTGGATTAGAAACAATCAGTAACTTGAACGGCTGGATGATTCATGTGCAGTGGCATCTATTAACTTGTGCATGTATCAAGAAGTTGAACCCGTGCGTTAAAAATTGAAAGGAGTATCAATTTATGGCACTGACTATTAACACAAACATGGGATCTTTGTTAGTACAAAAGAACATGGCTTCAGCTACTGATCGTTTGAATCAAGCTATGGAAAGAATGACAACTGGTTATAAAATTAATTCTGCTAAAGATGATGCAGCAGGATATTTTGTATCCAAAAATATGCAAGTGCAATTAAGTTCATTGTCTGTAGCCCAAGATAACTGTTCAATTGGTGCAAGTCTATTAAGTACGGCTGAAAGTAATTATGATTTAATTACAACTCACTTACAACGTATTAGAGACTTAACCGAACAAGCTGCAAATGGTACTTATGGTGAAGATTCTATTGAAGCAATTAAATCAGAAGTTCAGGCTCGTTTAGCTGAAATTGATCGTGTTGCTGAAAGTTGTGATTTTAATGGTATTAAACTTATGGACGGTTCTTCTGGCGAAATAAATATTCAATGTGGTATTGATTCTACTGCGAATAGTTCTATTAAGTTGGAAGCTGATTTATTTGCTAACAGTGTTGCAAGTACCTTGTTAGGTGTTAATAATCAAACATTTGCTGATTATTTTGCTGTAGGTAGTGCTGATTATAATACAGCATTAGATCAACTTGATGAAGCTATTAATACTGTTACTACTCGTCAAACTAGAATTGGTGCTTATCAAAATAGAATAGAATCTGCTAATGATGCTTTGACTGTAAGATTTGATAATACTACATCTTCATTATCTACTATTAGAGATGCTGATGTTGCTGAAGAATCTTCTTCTTTCATTCAAGCGCAAATTCTACAACAAGCTGCGGCTTCTTTATTAGCAACAGCAAACCAAACACCTTCTATTGCTTTGAATTTAATATAATACTTAATTTTTTACGATGCAATTTTGATAATTTTTATATGGGAAATGCTACCGGAAGTCTTACTTCCGGTTTTTTTTATTATCTGTACGATATCCTTTTGTATTTGAGAGTGTTCTGCCTAATAAAGAAATTTTATTTTTAGTTTTGGATAAAATTTGATTGCTTTTGTTTGGGTAAATATTATATTTTGTTTGATATTTTTCCATAGTAATGTTTGGCATTATTACATTTGCTCCTGAGTTTAAGGCAATAGTTTGTCCTTTAGGATTAATTGTTTCCATTGCTGTTGTTGCTGGGATATTAATATCTTTTAATAAAATTCGTGTTAATGCCATAACTTTTACTGATAATTCAAAATTTTTGTTTATGTCGACATTTATATTTCCTAATGGAGTATCTGGGTGTGGAATAAATGGACCAATCCCAATCATATCTGCGTTAAGTTCTTTAAAAAACAATACATCATTAGCTAGAGATTCTATTGTTTGATTTGGAAGTCCAACAAGACAGCCTGTACCAGTTTCAAAACCTAAACTTTTTAGGTTATATAGACATTCTACTCTGTTTTCATAAGACATATTAGGGTGTAATTTATTATATAGAGTTTTATCAGTTGTTTCTATTCTTAAAAGATATCTATCAGCTCCTGCATTTTTTAATTGTTGATATTCTTTATATGATTTTTCTCCAATACTTAAAGTTATTGCAACGTCAATTTTTTTTATTTCTTCAATTATTTTGCATAAAATATCTGTTGAAAAATAATAATCTTCTCCTGATTGTAGAACTATAGTTTGAAGCCCAAGTTCTTTACCTTTTTGAGCTGTTTCAATTATTTCTTCTGGTGATAATCTATATCTTTGTATAGATTTATTTTCACATCTTAAACCACAGTAATAGCAAGTTCTATTACAATAATTGGAAAATTCAATTAATCCTCTTAGATGAATAGTATCTCCAACGTATTTTTTTCTAATTTCATCAGCTGTTTTTAATATAGAATCATCGTTAGATGATAGTATTTTTATAATTTCTTCTTTTGAAAACATAACAAGATTATAAAATAAACGGGTGATATTTTCACCCGTTTTCAAATTTTTAAATTCTTGCTAGTAAAAATTTACTGTCTTTTAATGCTAATACTTTGTGTTCTTTGTCTTTTTTAAACATAAGTATTTCCCCTTTATCTAATTTAAATTTTTCTGCATCAAAATGTAACTCAATTTCACCATCAAGAACATAAACAGCAGCATCTGCAATAGAAGTATGTGTATCAATTATTTCATCTTTTTTTAGAGCAATAATAGTAAGTGAACTATCACCATTTTCCATCAAAACTTCTCGATCCATTTTTTCTTCTTTTAATGAAACTAAATCTTTTGCTTTTAAAACATTATAGAACATAATATTCTCCTTTCCTGTTTATTTATTAGAACAGTTATAGTCAAAATATACATTCAACAAATTGGTATATAATAAGGATAGTTTATTGAATCTTCGTTTTGTGGTTTTTTCGTCCAGTTATTTGAGGATTTAATATGAAAATATAAAATGGGTGATACTGGACTTCTTGCTCGTTCGCGTTTAACGGCGTTACGGAACTGACATACGTCAGCCCCTCCAGCCTCAGCTCACTCGCGCTCGAACCTAGACAAAACTTCGTTTTGTGGGTTCTTCGTCCAGTTATTTGAGGATTTAATATAAAAATACAAAATGGGCGATACTGGACTTCTTGCTCGTTCGCGTTTAACGGCGTTACGGAACTGACATACGTCAGCCCCTCCAGCCTCAGCTCACTCGCGCTCGAACCTAGACAAAACTTCGTTTTGTGGGTTCTTCGTCCAGTTATTTGAGGATTTAATATAAAAATACAAAATGGGCGATACTGGACTCGAACCAGTGACCCTCTGAATGTCGTTCAGATGCGCTACCAACTGCGCCAATCGCCCTTATTAATATTCAGTTTTATTGTTGGTAGCTGCGCTACCGTACCTCTCCTCGAAAGATACTTAATCTTTCTCGTCGGCAGAGTGCCAATCGCCCTTATGAATATTTAGTTTTATTGTTGGTAGCTGCGCTACCTTACCTCTCCTCGAAAGATACTTAATCTTTCTCGTCGGTAGAGTGCCAATCGCACTTATTTATAGAACTCTAGATATTTAACCTAGAGTTCTATTTAATCAAAAAATACTTATTTTTTCAATAATGTTTGAGTTACATTCCAACCATTAGCTCCACCTGTTACTTTGTATTTTAATAATTGTTTTTCGCGTTCCTTTTTAGCTTTAGCTTGTTCTTTCTGAAATTTTTCAAGTGCTTTTTTATCGTTATTTCTTTCATCAATTGTTGGTTGTATATATGCAACAAAATTTCTGTATTCATTACATGCATAACCTGCTTTTACTTTCTCTGGATAATTGTATGATAAATAATCATATATATTCATTGTTCGTTCTAAATTTGCTGGTTGCATTTTAAATGCATCTGTCAATGAGCCTTCCATCTTGCCTAATACTACTATCATTGCAAGTGGATTATAACCTGCATTTATCATTAAATCTAAACCTGTTATATCTGCATTCATTAAGTCTTTTTTATTCATGTTTGATAATGCGAGCTGTTGAGTTGCATTTGCAAAGTTATATAAGCCCTCGCTACTTATATTCCCTAAAATTGAATTTGATACTGAATTAATTAAATTCTTTTTTGATGCTGAAGCGTTTACTATTGCTCCCATCTCTTGTGATATTACTGCTGCTACTTCATTATCATTACCTGTATAGCTTAATTTATCTTTGCTTATATATAATTTTTTAGTTGTTATAATATCGCCGTTATCTACAGTATTGTTTGTTACATAAAAATTTACAGATGGTAAACCATTTTTACTTATTAATGTATTACCTACTGTTGTTACTCTTGATTCTGGATTGAATGTTGCTGCGTTGGCAAATAATACAGTAAATAAACATACTAAAGTCAATAATATCTTTTTCATAAAGCCTCCTTTTCAGTATTTTATTTATACTTAATTTAAAAACTTTTTGCAATATGAAAAAGATTTTTTTTTATTTTTATTTAATAATTCCATATTCTTTTGCTTTATTGCTGATTATTTTTACAGCTATGTCTATTTGATTTTTAGTTAGTTGTGACATTCCACATAATCTTAAACGACATTCTTTTCTTCGGACTGCTGGATATGTAACGATATTGACATAAACTCCAGATTGCCTTAGTTCTTCATATAATCTAAATAAAATTTCTTCATTATAAATCATTACAGGAACTATTGCACTTTCAGAATGGCCGATATCAAAACCTCTTTTTTGTAACTCCTGTTTTAAATATTCTGTGTTTTTTAATAATTTCCTGCGTCCAGCTTTATCCTCCTCCATTAATTTAAATGCTTCATTTAAACCTCCTGCTAAAGGCGCAGGAAGAGCTGTTGAAAAGAAATAACTTCTCGCATATAAACGTAAATACTGAACTATATTCTTACTTGCTGCGCAATATCCACCAAGACCTCCGGGACTCTTTGATAACATTCCTACATTTAAATCTATTTCGCCTTCTAATCCATAATATTCAGCAGTTCCTTTACCTGTTGCTCCTACGATTCCTACTCCATGCGCATCATCAACCATTACACGACAATTATACTTCTTTGAAAGTTCTACAATTTTATCTAATTTTGCTAAATCGCCATCCATCGAAAAGACTCCATCCGTAATTATTAATCGTCCGGTTTTATTATCTGGGATTTTTGACAATATGCGTTCTAAATAATTCATATTCGAATGGGGATAAATTTTAATTTCTGCTCCTGATAATTTACAACCATCGAATATTGATGCATGATTTGCACTGTCATTTATTATTATATCTTCCTCATTACATAATGCTGAGATTACGCCTACATTAGTCCCATAACCACTTGGAAATACTATGCAATCTTCTACTTTGTAAAAATTAGCAATTCTTTTTTCTAATTCTCTATGGAGTTCTGTTATTCCGGCATAATTTGATACTGCACCCATTCCATAACCAAATTTATTTAATGCTTTTTTACTTGCTGATATAACTTTTGGATTTGTAGATAAATTTAAATATGAATTTGAACCTAACATTATTACAGGATGCTCTTTACCATTTTTCTCCTTTATAATTGATTTAGGTTGAACTTTATTCATTAATTTCATTCCTAATCCTTCATTACCTGTTAAGATTTCACTTGATAAAACTGTATTAACCCTATCTGCTTTACCAAACAAATCTTCATTTTCTTGAGTATGAATAAAATCTTCAAATTTTATATTTAAACATTTGCTTTCAGCTTGCATTTTTAAACTCCTTATCTGAAAGCATAATAATATTTATATTTAGAATTTTAATTAACTTATTTTTTATTTATTAGGATATTCTAATCTTCTATCAAATAAAAAAAACATTCTATTAAATAATAGAATGTTTTTTGAGTATTTTATCTTATCAATCAATTACAAATTAAGCGAATATTTGTTATTTATTGACATTATATTCATTGCCGAATACATATTTTGTTGACTGGACTGAATTGAATTGTAACTATTTGAAATTGTACTTAATTGAGCTTGATATGCTTGTGCCATTTGCCTTTCTGAGGGATTTTCACTTGTTGACAATTCTCTTATTTTTTTTGAAATTTGATTCAATACTTCATCTGCAGATGTATCATTATTTAATACTAAACCCATTTTATTTGCTAATGATTTTGCATCTGCCAAAGTCTCTGCTTCTGATGATGAATTACTTACTGATTCTTGTTTCTGCTCAACTTGTTGCTGACTCCCTGTCTTTGCTGCTTTTAATTTATCTATTAATGCTTGTGCTTCACTTTCTGATGAAACTGTGGAAATATTTATTCCAAGAGATTCCAATTTTACTTTGGTTGATGAACTAATGTTGCTTTGTTTTTGATTTGAAATTGAACTAATATCTGTCATAAGATGCCCCCTTATATAACCTAATATAATATTAATGATTTATTTATAATTTTCCAATTATAAATAACCATAATAAGAGATTTGTTGCATCATATGTTTAGATTAAAATTACCATTTTTTAAATATGAAAAATACGGCTAGAACTATAAATAAAAAACCTACTGCATAGTTCCATTTGAAACTTTCTTTTAAATAAAAAACAGAGAAGAAAGAAAATACTATTAATGTAATAACTTCTTGTATTGTTTTTAATTGCGCTGCGTTGTAATATTCATAGCCAATTCTATTAGCTGGAACTTGAAAACAGTATTCAAAAAAAGCAATTCCCCAACTAATTAATATAACTGCCCATAAAACGGTACTTCTATGTCTTAAGTGCCCATACCAAGCAAAAGTCATAAAAATATTTGATATTGTTAGTAATATTATTGGTAAAAATGCTCTCATATAATAAATTTATCACAAATAGGGTTAGTTGACTAAAAAATATCACATGCTAAAATAAGTGTATATAATACAATTAATAGGAGTTTATAATTATGCTTAAATCAAGTGGAGTTAAAATTGTTGCGACTTTGGGACCTTCAATAACCAATGAAGAAAAAATTGAAGAGTTGATAAATGCCGGTGTTAGTATGTTTAGAGTAAACTCATCTCATTCAACTCCTGATGAGCATAAAAATAGTATTGATTTAGTTAGAAAAGTAGCTAAAAAACTTGAAAAGAATACAGCAATTCTCTTGGACTTACAAGGACCTAAAATCAGGGTTGGAAATATATCAACACCTATTGAACTTATTGAAAATTCTGAAATACAATTACAACATTCTAAAGAAGAAATTAATGGAATAATTCCTGTTGATTATTCAGGAATAGCTAATGATGTAAAAAGAGATGATAAGATTTATCTTGATGATGGAAAGTTAGAATTAAGAGTTCTAGAAACAGATGGAAAAATTGTTAAGGCACTTGTTGTAAGAGGTGGATTATTAAAACCTCGTAAAGGACTTAATTTACCTGGAAGAACTGCAAGTCTTTCTGCGATTACTAAAAAAGATATTGAATATATAAAATTAGCATTAGAGTGGAAAGTTGATTATCTTGCTCTTTCATTCGTAAGAACAGGCGAAGATGTTTTAAAAGCAAAACATTGTATGGAAATGTATGGTGGGTACATTCCAATTATTGCGAAAATTGAAAAACCTGAAGCTCTAGATAATATTGATGATATTATTAAACTTTCAGATGGAGTTATGGTTGCACGAGGTGATTTGGGTATTGAAATTTCTCCTGAAAAAGTTCCTGCAGTTCAAAAGAAATTAATCAGTGAAAGTAGTGCAAAAAATAAAATTGTTATTGTTGCAACTCAAATGTTAGAAACTATGATAGAACAACCAATACCAACAAGAGCAGAAACATCAGATGTTGCTAATGCTATAATTGATGGGGCTGATGCAATTATGTTGTCAGGTGAAACAGCTGTTGGAAAATATCCTGTTGAAGCTGTAAAAATGATGAGTAGTATATCTGAAAATCTTGAACAAAATAGTATTATAAGACATAATTATTATTCAAGAAAAATGGCTGAATTTGATAATCACGAAGCATTTGCGATGTGTCAAGCTATGATTACTATGTTAGATAATCTTAAAATAAAAGCTATATTAGCATTTACCACTAATGGATATACTCCTGCTCTGTTAAGTAAAGCAAAACCAAGTGTCCCAATTTATGCTCTTGCCAAAAGTGAAACTGTATGTAGACAGATGAATTTATGCCGTGATGTTATTCCGATTAATTATAATTGGCAACAAGAAATAAGTAACAAGTCTTTAAAAGAAATAAATAAACTTTTAGTTGAAAAATTAGGAATGAAATCCGGAGATAAAGTTATTATGACTGGGGTTATTCCTTATGTTGTTGGGCAAACTACTAACTTTATTAAGTTGTTAACTATTGAAGGCTAATTTATAAAATAAAATACCTAATCTTAAAATAAATTAATAAAATATCAAAAAACATTAACAAATTAACTTTATTAATATGTAGGTTAGGAATAGTAACATCATGAAATTTAATCCAAAATATATTCTTCCAAGCAAGCAATATATTAAATCCATTAGTTCTAATATTACTGGAGATATAAAAAATACTGGAAAGTATTATAAAGGTAATTTTTTATATGGCTGGGAATCAGCTTCTAGATTGTCAAGAATAAAAAAATATAACAGTTCTAAATCTTTTATTTATAAAATTATAGGTGCAATATCTAAGACTAAAGTAAAGAATGAACATATTCCTACAATTTTAGGTGGTGTAGGTGCAATTAGTCCACTCCCTGGTGGTACTATATTAGGATATGGGATTGGAAAAGTTATTAGTAAATTAATAAAGTCTTTTAAATAATAGGAATACTTATAATAAACTCTGCACCATGATTTGGTCTACTTATTACATCAATTTCTCCATTATGAAGTTTTACAATATTTTTTACTATTGCTAATCCAAGTCCTGTTCCTCCTAGTTCTCGACTACGAGCTTTATCTATTCTATAAAATCTTTCAAAAATTCTAGAACATTCATCTTTTTCTATTCCAATACCATAATCTTTGACTGATATTTTTATCTCTTTATTTTCGATATATGATTTAACTGTAATTTTATCAGTTTGACTATACTTTATTGCATTTGTAATCAAGTTGTTTATGGCTTGTTCTAGTAAATAAGAATTTCCAAAAATTTTGATAGGTGTGTTCTCTAAAACTTCCAATTTAATATTTGTATTATTAATAAGCCCTTGGCAGAGACTTATAGCATTTTCTACGGTAGAACTTATAGTCAATTCTGCAAAGTCTCTATTTCTAAATATTTGTCTTTTTTCTAAATCTGCAAGACTTAATATATCTTGAATTAATGTATTAAGCCGATTTGATTGCTCAGAAATAATTTTTAAACATTTAATTTCAGTTTTGTTAGTAGGTTTCAAACTATCTAGAATTTCTACTGCTGATAATATTGAAGTTAGAGGAGTTTTTATTTCATGTGATACATTTGCTATAAATTCACTTCTAAAATTTTCAAGTTTTTTTAAGTTTTTAATCTGTCGTTTTAATTGTTTTGCCATTACATTTACAGCACGAGATATTTCCCATAAAACTCCATTTTTAGGTACAAATATTTCGGTATCTAAATTCCCACTTGCTATTTTTATTGTACTTTGTTGTAATTTATTAAAAGGAATTCTTACTCTTACTAATATATATATTGTTAGTAATAAAACACCTCCAAAGCATATTATAAATGTTAAAAGAATATTTTTTTCTGCGTTTTCTAGTGTTTTTGATATATTATGCGATGATATTGCGACTCTAATAATATATTTAGTTCCGTTAATTATAATAGGTGTTGTCTTATACATCATTTCTGATTTCATTGTTGTACTATATCTAACTGTTGTTTCAGATTTTCCTTCTAATGCTGACTTAATTTCTGGTCGGTTTAGGTGGTTTTCACTTCTATCTGTTGATAAATTTGAATCAGCTATGATATTTCCATTATTGTTTACGATAGTAATTCTAATTTTTTCATTTTTAAATTCATTACAATATTGGTTAAGTTTTTTTATATCTTTTTTTATTAATAACGGTTTTACTACCCATATTATTTGTTTTGTATCTACATTAAGTTCTTTTTCTGTTTCCTTGAGATAGGTTTGTCCAAATTGTTTTAATTGATACATTAATAAACTTGTAAGTATTATAATAATTACAGTAATTAAAATTGGTATAAAGAACAGAAAATTATCCCTATTTCGAATCATTAATTATTCTCCAATGATTTTATACAATATCCAATACTTCTAATTGTTATAATATTTTTACCAAAATCTCTCAGCTTTTTTCTTAAATTTACAATTTGAACATCAATAGTTCTATCTGTAACTTCATAATATGAATCCCCTTTTAAATTAGATATTAATTGACTTCTTGTATAAACTCTTCCGGGATTTTTTACCAATAAATATAGAATTTCATATTCGCTATATGTCAAATCTAGATATTCTTCATTTAATATCGCTGTACGTTTTTCTGTATCAAGAATTAAGTTATTATAAGATAATTTGTTAGTATTTTGTGGGATTTGTCTAAGTTGATTTCTAATTCTTGCTATTACGATTTTATTGCTGAATGGTTTTGTTATATAATCATTTGCTCCAAGTTCTAAGCCTAATACAATATCAGATTCTTCGCTTTTTGCTGTAAGCATAATTATTGGAGTAGATACTGTTCTAGGATTTGAACGAAGTATCTTACAAACGGTAAGTCCGTCAATTTTTGGTAACATTAAATCTAGGAGTATAACATCTGGTTGCCATTCTTCTGTAATTTTAATGGCTTCTTCTCCATCTCCTGCCATCCTTAAATTCGAGAATCCATTTGCTTCAAGAAGCATTTCTAATAATTCCCGAATAGAGCTTTCATCATCTACTATTAATATTTTAGCTTTTAACATAACTATGATTATATCCAAAACATGTTTCTTCTTATAATTTAATACTATTTTGTTAGGATTTTGTTAAGAAATGGGATAAATATAGTTAATAACTAATTTCTAGACTTCATCATATCTTAATAAATTTTATTTACTCTATATTATGGGAGATCTTATGTTAAGTATTAAATTCCTATCAGCATACATGAAAAATAATATTTTATACTCGACTAAAACATATACAAATGTTTCTGGGTCGGTTAAAAAATATTCAACTGTGTTTGGAAAATCTGCTGGAGATTATTTATTAAAACAAATAAATTCACTTGATAATAATAAAAATATTAAAATTAAGCAGAACACAATTTCAAAAGATTTAATTAATGCAGTTTTATATCCAATTAAAGGACTTCCAATAGATTTATTGGAGTCTTTTTTGTTAAGAACGAAAAAAAATTTCCCTAATTTAAAGATAGTTAATTCTATTTTAAATTCAAAATTGATAAAAAATCATCAAAAAGAACGTTCAATTTATTCAAAAAAAGTTGCAATAAGTAATTGTTTAGAAAGTATGTCTTTACAAGAAAATGATATTTTTAAAGTTGGTCAAAATAGGTTAAATCCAATAATATCAACCTATAGTTCAGATAAAGAAAGAGCTTTGAGCCGTTTAACATCTGGTATTTTACCTGCAATATTTTATGCAAATGATGCGTATAATCAATCAATGATGATTAATAATAATAGAGAAGAAGCTAAATTTGAAAAAAAACGTAGATTTAAACAGGAAATAGCAAGGATTGGCATAATGTCTTATGCTCAGTTTGTTGTTCTTGGTGCATTATCAAAATTTGTTAATAAAACTCCATTTGCTTCGTTAGCTACTACGACAGGGATTGTTATAGGGACAGAAATGCTTTCTAGAGTAATGACTAATAAACCCATAACATTTATTAGAGGTACTAATAAAAAGGAAGAAGAACATCCTATTGTTGATATGGCAAATGATGATTCTACAATAAAACATTCTACTAAAATTAGCAAAATTGTTAGTTTAGGATTTGCATTAGGTGGTGCTATTGTTGCTTTAAAATCAACTAAATTAGCAAAAAATATAATTCCTAAAATTAAAAACAAATATAATAACTTTGTTCAAAAAGATATATATATGACAAGAACTGATTTTAATTCAGTAATAAAAAAATTAAATGATAATGGTTTTGATAAATTGGCTGATAGATATGTAGATATTGTAAATAAACAAAAAGGAGATAAAATTTATTTAGGAAAAGAAAATAAAAAATATATTTACCCAATAGTTAATACAATGATAATGAGTCCAATAAAAGCTGTATATAATGTGACAACAGCTCCATTTAAAATATTTACTTCCAATAAAAAACAGATGAACAAAAATGTATATGAAGATACAGAAATTCTTAAAGGACTATCTTATATTAAATCAATTCAAAATAGGATTGATTTTTCCGACAAATTAAATAAAAAATTATTGTCTTCATTTGATAACAAAACAAAAGCAGGTTATTCAAATCATAATTTAGCTAAATATTCAAAAATCCTGACAAGTGGAGCCTCATCATATTTTATCGTTGCAGATAGTTATAATATGGTGATGCAAAAAGAAAATAATAAAGATAACGCCAAGAAAATTTCTAAAAAAATGTTTATGCAAAGAGCTGTAAATATTGGTATGGGGGCCTATATATTATCAATATTAAATAATATTTTTAAATCACAATATAATAAGTCATTATATTGTGTAGCAGCAGTATCTGGAGTATTTGGAATATTGAATGAAGGATTATCAAGATTAGCTGTTGGAATTCCTATTACAGAAAAAACAAGAGAACAACAACTAAAATTTAAACAAAAATATTCAAATTTTATAAATAAAGTTACTTGATTAAATAAATGCTCCACCAATTAAATGGCCATCATTAATATCATATAAAACACATGCCTGCCCTTTAGCAATTGAATTTATTGGGGTATCAAATTTAACTATAATCTTATCTTGGATAATAATATGAGCTTTTACAGGTTGCATATTATATCTTATTTTTACAAGTGCATCAAATTCATCTTGAACAATTGGGTATGAAAAATTTAGAGAGTCTAAAATTAATTTGTTCTTGTATGTTTGATTTTTATTTCCAACAAATACAATGTTTTCGTTGGCATTTATGTCTACTACATACAGAGGTTCAGGAGCTGCAATTCCAATACCTTTTCTTTGTCCAATTGTGTATTGGAAATATCCATCATGTTGTCCTAAAATTTCCCCAGTTGCGATATCGACAAAGTTCCCTTTAACAGTGGGTATGCGCTCAAGAAGATATTTTTTTGTTGTTAAAGGTTTTTGAATGAAACAAATATCTTGGCTTTCTTTTGAAGATTTTGAAGGTAAGTTGTTTTCTATTGCAATTTTACGTATATCGGATTTTTCATAAGAATATAATGGAAACATTGTTTTTGAAAGTTGTTCTTGATTTAGTTGAAATAAAAAATAAAGTTGATCTTTTTTAATGTCTTTTGCCGGATAAAGTTTATAATAATTATCAACCTTTTTGATATTAGCATAATGTCCTGTAGCAATATAATCTGCATTAAGTTCATTAATAGCAGTATCAAATAATTTACCCCATTTAATAAATTTATTACACATTATACAAGGATTTGGTGTTTGTCCATTTTTATAAGAAGAATCAAAATAGTTAATTACTTTATCTTGAAACTCTTTTGTTGCGTCAACTGTATAATGTTCAATATTTAAATAATTAGCAACCTTTTTTGCATTGCTAACAACATTAATTGCAGCATCAGTTTGAGTCATTAGTCCAGTAATTCCAATGACATCATATCCTTGTTTTTTTAAGAGATATGCTGTGACACTACTATCTAATCCCCCACTTAATGCTACAGCAACCTTAACCACTAATAACTCCTCAATCCTTTTTCAGTAAGCATATATTCAGAAGATATTTCATCTCCAGCTTCGTGAATTTGAGTAATATATTCTCTGGCAATTGCACTTTGTAATACTGAATGATCAACAATTAAAGTGAAGTTTTGCATCAATTTTGCATTAATATGTTTAAGGCTAAAAGTATTCATGTTTTCATATTGTGCTAAATATTGTGCTGTTATTACTAAAAAATCTATTTTTTCAAGAGCAGATTTCCCTTCAACGAATTCAATAAATTTTTCGTCTTTTAATATTGGAGTCTCATTTGTATTATGTTCAATTTCATTATTTAAAATCTTATCAAAGTCAGGTTCTGGCTCTGGTTCTGGATTTTGAATAGAATTAATTGTCATTGGTTTTGCAGATGAAATTTCTAAAGTTTGAGGAACAACATCTTCTGCTTTTTGAATAATTGATTGTTTTTCATCTTCTCGAATATGTTCAAAAATTGCAGGTTGTATTAATTCATTATTTGAAGTGGAAATTTTTTCTGTTTTTTCGACATTATTTTCAGAATTGTTGGTATTTATAATCGGTTCAATATATTTATTTTCAACATTATTACTTTCATTCTTAGTTTTTAAAGAATGACTATTGGCTTGTTTAATTATTAAATCAAGCTGTTTTTCAACAGCATTTTTATCATCTGTTGTTAATTCTAATTCGATTTGCCCTTTTCTAAAAATTATAGTATACATTTTTCCCTATTAATTGTTTTTAAGTAGTTCATCACGCCATTTGTTTAATTGTTCTTCAACAAATTCAATATCATCAGATTTTAATTCAATTTCAATATCCCCTTTTTTCATTTTAAAAACATATTCGTGCATAATATCCCCCAAATAAAATTCTACTAGTTTAGTTTACATTATAATAGACAATTTTTCAAAACAATTAATTAATTAGTAATCTAATTATTAAAAAATATTACATTTTTGTAATATTTTTTAATAAAAAAGCAAAAAATATTATTTACATATCTTTTTTTATATATAGTAAAGTCATAGGGTTTTGTGTGAAATAACTTTATGGTGTTTAGGTTAATAGATTGTGTTAGTTAGGAGTATAGCAATGTCAGATGTAGCAAATCTCACAGGTAATGGGGTATTTAAGAACTTTGGAACGGTTAAATCCCGTCCAAATGTTGAGAAACAAAATTTAAATCCTACGCAACAGGTAGTAAAAGAGAAAGAGAGTGCTAATACTAACGCAAAACAATCTATAAACAAAGTAGAGAAAGCAATGCCATATGTAGCTGCAGGAGCATCTGCTGTAGCTATAGGTGTTTCAACAGCAGTTGCAATAAAATCTAGTAAAAATTCTAAAAAGCTCTTACAACAAATGGAAAAACTAGAACAATCAATGAAAAACGGAGGAGGTAATATTGTTACCCAAGAGAATATAAAGGGTGCAACTTCGTTTATAGTTGGCTTATTAGGAGCAGCTACTGGTGGTGCAATTGTAAATCATTTTGATAGTAATAAAGATACCTTAAAGAAAATAGGTATGACAGATGATGAAATTAATAATGCCAAAGCAAAAGTAGAAGGAGCAGTTCTCGAAAGAGAAAACAGATTAAGTAGAACAGAGGCAACTGCAAGTGATGCAGTTCGACGAGCAAATGAAGCAGATGGCAAAGCTCAAAATGCAGAAAATAAGGCAAACGGTATAGACGGTAAAGCAAACCAAGCAATAGATACAGCAAATACTGCAATGAGTCGAGTAAATTCTATATCAAATCAAAGTAGTTTAGGTTTAAAAATTCATCGTCAACCATGGCATGGTTTAAACTTAATGGTTGTAAATAACAACGAAAAATATATGAATAAATCAAAAATAGAATCAGCTATGGCAGATATACATACAGCTGTTATATATAGAATTGGTCGTCAAAACGGTCAAACAGAACAGATAATTAGCGATTATCGTAAGAAGTATGCACCAAAAATGGGTTCAAATTCAACTTGGGCATTAACAGCAGAATTTGACCCAATTAAAGCTGGTGGTTTAGGTTCTGTTCCAATGGAAATTCAAAATAACTTTGCTGATATGGGTATTGATAATCCAGTATTTATTCCGATGTATTTACATCAAGGTAAGGGAGAGTTTAGAGAAATTGGAAGCCAAAAAGATGGCAAAAAGTATACATATACATATGGTGGTGAAGTATTTAATGTAACAAAAATGGCAGAAATGCCAGTTCAACAAGCTAGAGGTAGTAAAGTAGAAAATCAAAAAGTCGAATTTTATTTAGGTCATGCAAAACGTCAAGGTTTAGATGGCCAAAAATACGAAAACCCAGATCAACCAATAATTTTTGTAAAAAATAATTCAAATTTTGGAGGAGATATATATGCAAATAATATAAATGCTGATGAACCAGAAAAATTTGCATTCTTCTCAAAAGCTGTTTATCAATTAGCAGAAGCAAAAGTATCAGATGCATTAGGTAAAAATAAAACAGGTTTAGGAGAAATTAAAATAACAGATAAAGATGCATATGATTCACTTAAAGCTCCAGTTTCAATGATATTAAATGACTGGCATGCAGCTCCAATGGCTGGTTTATTGCGTTATAAAGCACCAATGGAAAATGCATATAATGTAATAGATGATGATGTAAAAGATGCATTACGTGATATGCCTTTAGTAATGATAGGTCATAATGCTGGTATATCAGGTGGAACAAGAAATGATTCAATAGAAAGAAGTGATTTTGTAACAGAAAATATTGTAAATACATTGTATGATAAGTATGCATATGGAATTGCAGAAAATGCTACAACAGGAAGTGAATATTCAGATGTAGATAATGCTGTAGTATATGCAAAAGATAATGAAAATGATAGACAATTTAATAATTTAGCACACGGTATTTCATTATCAGATTATTATGTACCAGTATCAAAGAATTATGAAAAGGAATTAAAAGAAGGTAAACAAGCTTCAGGTATGGCTTTTGATATAATCAGAAGAAGAAGCGATAATGATACAATAAGTGGTGAAATTAATGGTTTAGATAGAGCATTAAATACAACAGAAGCAAAGGCTGGTTGGTTAAAATCTAAATTTGGTATTAACTTACATACATATAACTACCATACGCCTATTGACGAGGTAATGGATGCTCGTCAACATAATAAAATGGAATTTTATGATAATTTCTTAAAACCAGTAATGGATAAAGAGCCTCCAAAAGGTGGATTCAAATATCAATCAATTGGCGAACCTGCAAAAATTTCAAGAGAAGAATTTGAAAATGCTCCATTCATTGCATTTGCTCATAGATTAACAGATCAAAAAGGATTAGGCACATTCCAAAAAGCAGTTCAAGAATTATTCAATACTTGGGATGAAAAACATCCAGAAATGCCAAAACCATTTATAATGGCAGGTGGAGAATTGGAAGAAGGTCACGAAAAACAATTCTTAGAAGCATTGAAAAACCCAGATAATTATAAAAATAAAGAAGACGTAAATAGAATTCAAGTATTACAAGGATTTATGCCAAATCCATCATTGTATTCAGCCGTAACATATTTCTGTGCTCCATCAACATTTGAACCTTGTGGTTTAACTCAAGGAGAATGTTATGCAATGGGTACACCAATTATTACAACTGCAACAGGAGGATTTGTTGATACCGTTAAAGATGGTGTAAATGGATTTGTTGCAGAATATGAAGGTAGTTATGCAAATGATATCAAACGTTATGACTTGAAAGGAACACAACATGAACAAAATTGGTTTACTCATTATGGTCATAAGTTAGCAGATAAATTCAATGAAGGTTTAGATGTATTCTTTAATGATAAAGATAAATATAAATCAATCGTTCAAAACAACTTGAATACAGATTTAAGTTGGAACAGAGGAGAAGAAACTGACGCAATTCACGGATATATTAATAGATTACAAATAAATCAAGAAGATATTATAGAAGCAAATACTGCACCTGTAAGAAAATATCTAGTTCCGATGTTAAAAGAATTTGATAAAGTTCAAAAAGGTGGTAAGTTAGATAATAAGTCAAAATTAATGCAAATAATAACTAATAAAGATAATGCTGTCGCTAAGAATAATGCAGTATTTGAAAAATTAATTGATTCAAATACAAAGAAACAAGAAAAAATTGAAGAAAATCTAAGTTTAATTAATAAACTTTCAGATGATTATAAGGCAAAAATTGATATTAATGATAATGATAGTTCATCAAAAGGTAAATTAGATAATATGAAGTTAAAACAACGAAACGAACAAGATAAATTAGGTATGATATCAGAATCAAACAATATTACAAGACATGATAAGTCAATGTTCGATAGGATGTTAGAAGTTTGTATAAAACGAAATAATAATGAATCTGTTGATACAAATTCTGATGAATATAAAGAACTTACATCTTGGAAACAAGATATCTTATCAAAATATGCAGCATAAATAAAAATTAATATACAAAAAGGAGCTAGATATTCTAGCTCTTTTTTGTTGAGTTGATAAATAAAATAATGTATAATAATTTCATAAAATACAAAATAGAGGATAAGAGATGAGCGAATTTAAGGTTAAATTTAGAGGCATACGAGGAAGTTATCCAGTAGCAAAAGAGAAGTTTTTAAAATATGGTGGTAATACAGCATGTGTCGAAGTAAATATAGATGGGCGAATTATTATTTTAGATGCTGGAACAGGTTTAATAAGTTTAGGAGATGAATTAATGCAAAATTACATTAATTCAGGAACAACTTTATCAAACAGAACTCCTGTACAAGTTTCAATATTATTAAGTCATATCCATCAAGATCACATATCAGGAATTCCATTTTTTGCGCCATTACATGTTGCATCAACACGTGTAAACTTGTTTGGAAATCCAACAAATAATTCAACTTTAGAAGATGAAATTTCAGACTCCTTATTCAATAAAACATTTCCATTGACATCATCAGATATATCAGCAGATGTTGTTTGTTATGATATCAATGAAACGAATATTATAATAATAAAGAAAGACAATAGTGCAATATTAACAAATATTTGTGAGTTATCAAATATAAGACATAATGATGAAGACATAATAATATCTTGTTATAAGTCATATGCTCATCCAAAACATGGTGTAATGATTTATAGAATAGAATATAAAGGTAAGTCGTTAGTTTATGCAACAGATAAAGAAAGTTATATAGGTGGAGATGTAAAATTAGCAAAATTTGCAAGAAATTGTAATTGTTTAATACATGATTCTCAATATACAACAGAAGATTATCAAAGTATTTATAGTCCAAAACAAGGATTTGGTCATTCAACTTTTGAGATGGCACGAGATGTAAAAAAACAAACAAATGCTGAAAAATTGGTCTTTTATCATTATGATCCATCTTATGATGATGATAAGTTAGATCAAATTGCTGAAGATATTGCAGAAGAAAACTTGATTTTTGCAAAAGAAGGATTAGAAATAATATTATAATGAAAAAAATAATACCTTTGCTATTATGCGTTTTAATATTATGTAGTGGTTATAGGCGTCCTGATAAATTCCAAATAGATGCAGTAACAAACGCATCTCGTCATAACATGATGGGTACAGATTATTTATTGGAGCGATGTTATTATGCAGCCATACAGGAATTTAAGATAGCAATAAGTTTAAACCCTGATAGTCAAGCAAGTGCAGTATATTATAACAATTTAGGCCAAACATATATGCAGATTGGATTCCCAAATTTAGCAGAAGATTGTTTTGAACGAGCATTAAAATTATATGGTTTAAATTTTCAATACTATCAAAATTTAACAGCTTGTTATGTGAAACTAAAAAAGACAAATCAGATGATATCTAAATATTCTACATCACAAAATCCATTGGATAAGATAATGTTAGGCTTATTATACCTTGAAACCGGACAGACACAGCGAGGAATAATGACATTAGATGATTTTTGTATGTCAGAACCTGATTTGATAATAACTCATGGGGTAAAATCATATTTAAGAGATGTTACTCGTAAATAATTTGCCCTAATATAAGATATTATGCTAAAATTGGTTTAGGCAATTAAATAACATCGAACGAGTCGTAGTGGCACTCTGCCGAAAAAAATAACTAAGTGTTATTTTTTGAGAGGGTTCCCCTTGAGGGAACATCCGCCGCGAAGACAGAACAAAAACAATGACAATTAAATAACATCGTACGTGTCGTAGTGGCGGAATGGTAGACGTGCACGTTTGAGGGGCGTGTGGAGAAATCCGTGCGGGTTCAAGTCCCGCCTACGACAATAAAAAAGAGTCCTTTTGGGGCTCTTTTTTATAGGTGATAAGAGGACGCAGAACCCCAAAGCGAAGCTTTTTAAGGGTTTACTTCAGATAGATGTTATTGCGTCATTACGAGGAACATTTTGTTCCGAAGTAATCTTATGTATTGGGGATTTTATTTTCAGACTTCTTAGTGACTTATTTACCTGTTTACTTAATCCCCGTCAAAAAGATTGCTTCACTTCGTTCGCAATGACGGGTATAACTTATTCACTTAGTCACTTAATCACTTTGTCA
>CALUWB010000035.1 GCA_944324375.1 Candidatus Gastranaerophilales bacterium
TTTCTATATTTACTATACGAGAATGAAGACTTTTTTTTTTTTTTTATTTATTAAATAATTTCTGTTCTATTTCATTTAATATTGGATAATTCTCTGTTCCATCACTTGCTATTATATCATCTTCATTCATAAAGGTATCTTTTGTAGGTGTTATTTCTTCGCCTATAACATCTCCTGCTATATCTTTGTTTATCTTATCTAATCTTGTTTTAATTGAACCTGTTTTTGATTGACCATATATATTTTTCTCTAATCTGCTCAATCTTGATTCCGGTTTTTCATTTGAATAATCTATCCCAAATGTTACATCTTCCAACTTCGATAAAGTTGTTGATGTATTATCTGCTGAATAAACATTCAAACCTAAGATTAAAATTAATAATACAAACAATTTTTTTAGCATTATAGACCTCTAAACTCATGTTAAGTTATGAGTTCAGATTATCTATTGAACCGTTTGAGAGTTTATTTTTTTTGAAAAATTAATATTTTTATGTAGGAAAAAAGTATTAGAATTCAATACCTTTCCTAGCTGATACTCCTATATCCCAATAATGTTTTACTGGCTCTATCTTTGATACTAAGTGTGCTACATCTATTATTTTTTGATTTGCACATCTTCCTGTTAATACTATTTCCATTCTATCAGGTTTATTTTTTATTGTTTCTACAACATCATCTACATTTATTATCCCTAATGATATTGCAATATTTAATTCATCTAAAATTATTAAATTATATTCATTATTTTTTATTGCTTTTTTAGCTTTTTCCCAGCCTTCTGTAATAACTTTTTTATCCTCATCTGTTATATTGTTTGAATAAACTATATGCTCTGTTCCTGCTTGGTAGATTGTTAAATTTTTACTTATCTTTTCTGATAAATTACGAAAAGAATTCAACTCTCCATATTTGTTTCCACCCTTAGTAAACATTATTAGTAATACTTTCCAATCACGACCTAATGCGCGCATTGCAAGACCTAATGATGCTGTGGTCTTTCCTTTTCCATCACCTGTATAAACTTGGATATATCCATGTTCGTCCCATTCTGGATTATATAAATTTGTTTCTTTTTCTTTATCCATATCCGATTTTATTATATATTAAATCTATGGATAAAAAAACATCTCTTAGATTAAAAGCTAAAAATATTCGTAATAATTTGGATATTAAACAAATTAGCAAAAATATTGTTTTTAATTTAATCCAATCAGATATTTTTAAATATTCAAATAATATTATGATTTTTTACCCCTTAGAAAAAGAGATTAATTTATTAGGTTTATTAGATTTTGAAGATAAGAATTTTTATCTACCCCGAATGAATGGAAAAAATCTAGAATGCTGTCCATACAAAAAAGGGGATAATTTAGTTATAAAAAAATACAACATTAAAGAACCAACAACTGAATGTATTTCTTGTCCTAAAATAGATTTAATTATAATCCCTGCTCTTGCTATTGATAAATATGGAAATCGTTTAGGATATGGTGGTGGTTTTTACGACAGATTTTTAGCTCATATTTATTCTACAAAAATTGTTCCAATACCCGAAGAACTTATTTTTGATTCTATTCCTTACGAAAAATTTGACATTAAATTTGATTATTTCGTGACAGAAAAAAAGGTTTGTAATATAATTAACTCATAATATAAAGGAGAAAAGAATGAGTGATGTTTCTAAAATTTTAAGCTATATGCCTACTGTTATTGAAGCTTCTTCTAGAGGTGAACGTTCTTTCGATATATTTTCCAGATTATTAAGAGAAAGAATTATTTTCTTAGGTTCTGAAATAGATGATGAAGTTGCTAACTCTATTGTCGCTCAACTTTTACTTCTTGATAGTGAAAATCCTGAAAAAGATATCATGTTATACATAAATAGCCCTGGTGGTGTTATTACTGCAGGCATGGCCATTTATGATACTATGAATCTTATTAAAGCAGATGTTTCTACTATTTGTTTAGGTGAAGCAGCTAGTATGGGTTCTTTCCTTTTATCCTCTGGAGCTAAAGGAAAAAGATTAGCTCTTCCATCTGCTAGAATTATGATTCACCAACCTTTAGGGGGAGCTAAAGGTCAAGCTACTGATATCGAAATTGAAGCTAAAGAAATTCTTAGAATGAAAAAAGAATTAACTACTATTTTAGCTCAAAATTCAGGACAAGATGTTGAAAAAGTTCAGAAAGATTGTGAAAGAGATTATTATATGTCTGCTGCGCAAGCTGTTGAATATGGACTTATTGATAAAGTTATAACTCCTGGCGATCACAATTAATTTTTTCATAACTTTTTTAACATTCTCATAGCAAAATATTTTTTGTTTGGGTTTTATGTAATTGCAATGAGTTTTGTCGGTAATTTTAACAAAGTTTTAAATTCGCAATCTGCCAGTGTGTTTTTATTCGGATTTACTGGCGCATATAAAGTGCTTAAAGATTATCAAAATGCCCCTTATTACGAAAAGAAAAATGTTCTTACTAAAGACTCGGCTATTTTATTAGGTTCTGCTGCTGGACTTGCTGCTTATACTGTTGCTAGAAGAAATTTTATTAATTCTCCGTTTAAAAAACAGGCTTTTCAATATACTAATAAAATCATTGATAATATCAGAAATACTAATTTTTGGAAATCTGATAAAAATATTCTTAAAAAACCTATTAAATTCATTGCAAAAAGTTCATATAATATTGTTAAAGAAAGCATAGACAGCTCTCTTATTCTTTTATCTGGTGTCGCTGGAGGAGTAGTGACAAACTCTATGATTAATATTGGTCACGCTCATAAAAAATTTATTGATTATGAAGTAGAAAAAAAATCTAATACTTTAATTAATAATGATAATAAAAAAGAATCTGATTTATTTTCAATAAATGACAAAAACTCTATAAATAATACTAGTCCATTTGATAAAATTAAAAAGAATATTCCTGGTGATTTTAAAAATTTTGATAATATTGTTAATGAAAAAACTAAAAAAAGTATCATTTATAATATTTATAATATGCCTGAAATGAGAGTATTTAATAATTCATTTATTGGATTACAGAGCTTTAGAATTGCCGAAGAAAAAACTTTTAAAGATAAATTAAAACATACAACTAAAAGTGTTTTAAAAGACACTCTTATACCTGTATTCTTCTTATCTTTATCAACAAGTGTTACTAAAGGTATGAAAAGTATATTCAGAATTCCTATTGTGTTCACGTCTTTAGTTGCTGGAACTATGTTTGCTAACAAAAAACTTGCTCCACAAATTGCTAAATTTGATACAGATCAAACAAAGAAAAAAGTTGTATATTAACGAATTTGAACTGGCATTACTAAATATACAAAATCTTCTTCATTGTATGGTTTCAATACTGTTGCTGATAAATTTGTATTCATACCAATAACCAATTCTTCTGATTCCAAATTTTTAAAACAATCTAACAAATATTTGTAATTAAATGCAATTAAAATATCTTCTCCTGAATATGTAATATCAATCTCATCTTCTGATGCACCTGCATCTGGAGTATCTCCCATTAAACTTAATTTGTTTTCGCTAAATTGAAGTTTTACTATACTTGTTTTTTCATTAACCATTGTTGATACTCTTTCCAATGATTTGATTATTGTTGAAACATTTATTTTTGCTTCTTTTGGGAATGTTGTTGGTATTAATTGATTATATTTTGGATACTGTCCTTCCATTAAACGAGATACAATCTTTGTTCTGCCTGATTCTATCATCATTTTTGTTTTTTCTATGTATATTTTTACATTTTCATCATCTAATAAATAACTCATTTTCAAAAATTCTTGAAGTACTTTTGATGGAACAATCATTTGAATTGTTTTATCTTCTTTATTATTTATTATTTTTCTTGCTCTTGCTAATCTATTACCATCTGTTGATGCGATTTCTAGTACATTTTTATTAATGTCACATACTACACCTGATAATAAATTATTTGTTTCATATCCTGCTGCTGCAAATGCTGCTTCTTTTATTCCTTTTGTAAATGGTTCTAAATCTATTTCTATTTCTTCTTCTTTATTTGTTACTTCTTCTATTTGTGGAAACTCTGATGCTGAAATACCGATTATTTCAAACTTTGTTTTTCCATTTGTTATCAACATTGTATTGTCATTTAATTCAAAAGATATTAAACCATCATTTAGGCGAGAGATTATATCCATTAATTTTTTTGCAGGAAGTGTTATTTTTCCATCTGTTTCTATCTGAGCATCAATTTCTGTTGTTATTGATAAATCAAAATCGGTTGCTGATAAGATTAATTTATTTGGAGATATAGCTTCTATCAAAATATTTGCAAGAACTGGTTGTAATCCTTTTACAACTGTTGCACGTTCTACTATTTTTACTCCATTAAACATATTATCTTTTTCAACAAGAAATTTCATATATAATTACTCCCCTAATCTTCTTATTCTATATATTCTATATTATAAAATAAAAACAAAATATTCTAAATATAAAAGATACATTTTTTTATATTTCTAAAAGCTTAAAAATTTTTTGAAATTTTTCTTTATTATTTATTATATATATTAATTAATAATATATATATTTAATAATCATCATAAGGGTTCATTATTTGTAGAAAAGGGGTAAATATATTACTTGTAATTAAATAATAATAATGTTTTTTAGTTTTTTTTAAAATGTAGAAAAACTGTAGAAAATATTGTAGATAATTTTTTTATTTTGTAGAAAACTTTTTATTTTTATTTTTTTATGTAGAAAACTGTAGAAAATTATAGAGTTTTCTACAGTAATTTACATGGTTTTCTACAATTTATTCTTCTTCTGTTTCTGTATTTGTTTTTTCTGGTAATACAACATTTATTCCCATTTTTTTCAATTCTTGAGCTGCTTTAGGAGCTAGGGCTGTATCTGAAAAATTTTCTATTATTGATTGATAACATTCTATTGCTTCTCTTTTTTCTCCCCTTATTTGATAAACTTTTCCTAGTTTATAATATAAAGGTGCATATTGTACCTCTGGTGAGATTAACATATAATCATCTAATTTTATTTTTACACTTATTAATGCTTTTGTATCTGATGGTGATAAAAAACTTCCTCCATATATTTTTTCTGTTATATGATCAATAGTTATACTCATATATGCAAGTTGTTCATCTGGTATTACTGAAGCTTGTTTGCTTTTTGCTGCGTATGATGATAAACCTATTATTAATATTGTTAGTATTATAAAAAATTTTTTCATACTTATATTTTTAATTATTCTTTTCTCTTTGACAACATTTATGTAGAGGATTATTTTAGATTAATAAAATATTAAGGTTTAATTTTTACCCCTTTTAATTTAATCAATTTATGGTAGTATGTTCTTAAAAGCTAAAATTTTAATTGGAGAGATTTATATAATGTGTGGAATTGTAGGATATGTAGGTAAAAAATCTGTTGTTGATATTTTATTTAATGGATTAACTAAATTAGAATACCGTGGATATGATTCAGCTGGTATTGCTGTTAGTGTTGATAATAAAATTGAAATGTATAAAGAAGAAGGTAAACTGCAAAATTTAAAAAATCTTGTTGAACCTAAAAAAGATCATTTAAAATCTTCAACAATGGGTATTGGACATATTAGATGGGCTACTCACGGTGCTCCTAATACTATTAATGCACATCCTCATTCTTGTACTTGTGGAAAACTTGTTATTGTTCATAATGGTATTATTGAAAATTTTAAAGAATTGAGAGAAGAATTAAAAAATGATGGTTGTGTTTTCCGTTCTGAAACAGATACTGAAACTTTAGCTCATTTAATTGCTAGAGAATATGGTAAAGTTAATAATTTAACTGATGCTGTTAGACTTGCTACTAAACAAATTAATGGTGCTTATGCTATTTGTGTTATGCATCAAGATGTTCCTAATACAATTGTTGCTACAAAAAGAAATGCACCTTTACTTGTTGGTATTGGCGAAAATGAATATTATGTTGCATCTGATGTTCCAGCTATTATTGATTATACTAAAACAGCTGTTTATTTAGATGATAATCAAATTGTTACTTTAACTCCTGATTCTATGAAATTGATTAATAGTTTTAGTGTTGAGTTACAACCACATATTGAAACTTTACCTTGGGAATCGGTTTCTTTAAGTAAAATGGGTTTTAAACATTTTATGCTTAAAGAAATTCATGAACAACCTAGTATTATTAGAAATCTTTTAGCTGGTAAAGTCGTATCTGATAATCAACCTATTAAACTTGATGAAGTTAAACTTGATTTAGATACTATTAAAAAACTTGAGAGAATCCAAATTGTTGCGTGTGGAACATCATTACATGCTGCGATGATTGGTAAATATATTCTTGAAGATTTCTGTGGTATTTCGGTTGATGTTGAACCTTCTAGTGAATTTATTTATAGAAAAACAACTACAAATGATAAAACTTTAGTAATTGGTGTTTCTCAATCTGGGGAAACGGCTGATACTATTACTGCTGTTAAACAATCTAAAAAACAAGGTTCTCATATTTTGATTATTACAAATAGACCAGATTCTACTATGGCTAGAGAAGCTAATAGCTTAATACCTGTTAATGCTGGAATTGAAGTTTCTGTTGCTGCTACTAAATCTTATATGGCTCAGTTGATTTCTTTCTATTTATTAGCTTTACATATCGCTGAAATAAAAGGATCTATTGATAATGCAAAACTTATGGGATTAAAACATGGTTTAATAACTTTGCCTGAAAAAGCTGAAGAAATTTTAGACCATAAGAAAAATATTCAAGATATTGCTAAAAAATATGCTAATTTCAAAAACTTTGTTTTTGTTGCTCGTGGATTAAATTATGCAACTGCTTTAGAAGGGGCTTTAAAATTAAAAGAAATTAGTTATATTAATGCTACAGGTTATCCTGCTGGTGAATTGAAGCACGGTCCTATTGCTATGTTAGATGAATCTATGCCAGTTTTATCTATTATGATGAAAGGTATGGTGTACGATAAAATTTTATCTAATAGTGAAGAAGCTAAAGCTAGAGATGCTAGAATGATTGCTTTAACTAATTCTGATGATGAAAAATTAAATGATTTATTTGAAGATATTATTAGAATTCCTAGTGTTGATGAATATTTATCTCCAATTATTGCAATTATTCCTTTACAACTTTTAGCTTATTATATTGCAGAATTTTTAGGTAAAGATGTTGATCAACCTAGAAATCTTGCTAAATCTGTTACGGTAGAGTAATGCAAATCCAATCGAAAATTTTTGAAATAAAAAATACAGGAGATTTTTCAGTTGAGTATATTGAATCTCAACTGAAAAATTTATATATGATTATCCCTTTAAGATGGGCTATTGTTGAAATTAATAAAGAGTCTATTTCTATTAATACTGCTTTTGAAAAGACTATATCTTAAATATTGCTGTTATTATTGTTTGGGGTTTTATTAAATGTAGTGCAAAAGATTTTAAAACGGCTTTTATTGGTTTTTCATTTGTTCCCCAATATTCATTTCGTTTTGCTACTCCTGCTGCTATATTTCTATATTTGTAATTTAAGATTTTTATTGGATTTTTTGTATTTGGTTTTTTTACATTTATACTTGGTCTTTCTGGATATAACATTTTATTAAATATTTCTTCTTCTAGTTTTTTATTTTCTGGAACTTTTATATTTGTTCCTAAATGTTTGTTTGCAAGATTTGTAAAAGCATACATGAATTCTTCAAATTTTGTACCTTTTGCTTCTTCTGGAACTTTTAATCCATGTTTATTTACATGTACTGCCCAATCTGCTAAATGATGGAAATTTATTCCTCCTCCTACATAATGTTGCATTGCATGGAATGATAAAAATACTGTATTAAATTCTTTTGATGGTACTAATATTTTTGTTCCATGTGGAAGTGTTTCTTCTACGGGTTTTAGTACTCTAAACAAATAATTGTTCATTTTTTTTGATATTGGTGACCATTCTACATCTAAAAAGTTTCTGTGGTTTTCTATTGGAACTTTTTTATAAGTTATATGACTATGTTTTTTACTATGTTTTGTATCTGTTTCTATTCCCAATTTTTTTGTTATTTCATCTACTTTTGATGACATATTATTATTTGGATTTGATGGATCGGTTCCATGTTTATAGTTAAAGATATCAATATCTCCTCCAAATCTTGATGTTGGATTTGGATAATTCATTGAAAACCCGATTCCCTTCATTTGAACTGTATCTACATTATTTTCTGATGTCATTTCTGTAAAATCTTTTAAGATACGTTCTTGATATCCATGATATTTTTTAGCAAAATCTTTATTTATTTCCATATTTTCTAATACATCTTCTGGAACTTTTATGTTAGGGTTGTTTTTTATTCCATCGTATACAGCTGGCATTACGGCATTCTGATGTGATAAATTATACATATTTACCCAATCATTATAACTTCTCCCTATAAATATTTTTTCATTTATTGGTTTTCCTGTTAGACCACTTTTTAATAAATTTAATAACATTTTAGAAGGTATTGCTTTAGGATTGCATGTTGCTCCTATTTTTTCTATTACGTCTGTACTTGGTGTGTGTATATTATAAGGTCTATTAGGACTTAATTTTGAATTTGATTTTATAGGTGTATAACTTATTATTGTATTATTTAGGGATAATGTATTCATGAAAACTCCTATGTTTTATTGTATTTACATGAAAAACAATAAAAATTTTTTTTGCTATTCTTGTTAAGAATAATAAAAATATTTTTTATTATTGTTAATAAAAAATATATTATGATAAAATATAAGTGTTATTATTACAATAATTGATGTTACTCAATAAAAGAGGATTAGGGAATGACAAGTATGGTTTTAGAAAAAACTTCTGACGCATTAAGCAAGTCTGATATTAAAGATATTAATCTTGCTGAACAAGGTAAAAATAATATTGAATGGGCTTTAAAAGATATGCCTGTTTTAAGAAAAATTCAAGAAAGATTTATTAAAGAACAACCTTTTAAAGGTTTAAAATTATCAGCTTGTGTTCATATTACAAAAGAAACAGCTGCTTTATGTACTGTTATGAAAGCAGGTGGTGCTGATGCTATTTTAGTTGCTTCAAATCCTTTATCTACACAAGATGATGTTGCTGCAGCTTTAGTTAAATACTGGGATATTCCTGTTCAAGGTTATGCTGGTGAATCTGTTGAAACTTATAAAAAACATGTTAATGCTGCTTTAGATCATAATCCAGATATAGTTATTGATGATGGATGTGATATTGTTGCAACTATTCATGCTGAAAGACCTGAAATTGCTAAAAAATTAATTGGTTCTACTGAAGAAACAACTACAGGTATTATAAGATTAGAAGCTTTAGAAAAAGAAGGTAAATTATTATTCCCTGCAGTTGGTGTTAATACAAGTTTAACAAAACATTTATATGATAACAGATATGGTACTGGTCAAAGTTCAATGGACGGTATTTTCCGTGCTGCAAACATTCTTTTGGCTGGTAAAACTGTTGTTATTTCAGGATATGGTTGGTGTGGTAGAGGCTGTGCTATGAGAGCAAAAGCTTTAGGGGCTAATGTTATCGTTTGCGAAGTTGATCCATTAAAAGCTTTAGAAGCTGCTATGGAAGGATATAGAGTTATGCCAATTGCTGATGCTGCTAAAGAAGGTGATGTTTTCTTAACTATTACTGGTGATATTCATGTTGTTGATGTTCATCATATTTTAGAGATGAAAGATGGAGCTATTCTTGCTAATGCTGGTCACTTTGATCATGAAGTTAACGTTCCTGATTTGAAGAAAATTGCAGTTGAAATTAATAGAATTAGACCATTTATGGATGAATATAAATTACCTAATGGTAAATCTGTTTATGTTTTAGCAGAAGGTAGATTAGTAAACTTAGTTGCTGCTGAAGGACATCCTGCGTCTGTTATGGATATGAGTTTTGCAAACCAAGCACTAGGTATTGAATTTGTTGTTAAAAATCATGGAAAATTAGAGAATAAATTATATACTCTTCCTCATGAAGTTGATGAAAAAATTGCTTCTTTAAAATTAGAAGCTATGGGTATTCAAATTGATACTCTAACAGAAGAACAACAAAATTATTTAAATAGTTGGAAATAAATAATTATTTATTTGTAATATAAAAAATGCCATCAATTTTTGATGGCATTTTTTGTTATTTAACTTTTGTAAAAAGATCTATAAATGTTTTTGGATTTTTAAGGTGTAATACAAATGATTTCCAGCATGCTTTTGCAAGAGAATTATTTGTTTCAAAAAATTCATTCCTTCTTTGTGTTACTATTTTCATTTTTTTGAATTTAAAGATTAACATTGATATTGGATCTTTTTTTGTTGGTGGTTTTAGGTTAATCCCTGATTTATTTTCTGAGTGCATCATTCTATTGAAAATGTCATCTTCTAATTTCTTATTTTCTGGAACTTTTACATTTGTTCCTAAATGTTTATTTGCAAGATTTGTGAATGCATACATAAATTGTTCATATTTTGTGCCTTTTGCTTCTTCTGGAACTTTTAATCCATTTTTCTTTACATGAACAGCCCAATCTGCTAAATGGTGGAAATTTATTCCTCCTCCTACATAATGTTGCATTGCATGGAATGATAAAAATACTGTATTAAATTCTTTTGATGGTACTAATATTTTTGTTCCATGTGGTAGTGTTTCTTCTACTGGTTTTAATACTTTGAATAAATATTTATTCATTTTATCTGCTACTGGTGAGATTTCTTTATTAAGAAAATTACGATGATTTTCCATTGGGACTTTTTTAAAATCAAAATTACTATGTTTTGTACAATGTCCATTATCAACATTGATTCCTTGTTTTTTCACTAAAGAATCTATAAAAAATGACATATTATTTTTTGGATTAGATGGGTCTGTGCCATGTTTATAGTTAAAGATATCAATATCTCCTCCAAATCTTGATGTTGGATTTGGATAATTCATTGAAAATCCGATTCCTTTCATTTGAACTGTATCAACTCCATTTGCTGATGTTAGTTCTGTAAAATCTTTTAATACTCGTTCTTGATAACCATGATATTTTTTAGCATAATCTTTGTTTATTTCCATGTTTGCTTTTACATCTTCTGGTACTTTTATTTCTGGATTATTATTTATTCCATCTAAAACGGTTGGAGTTACAGCATTTTCTATTGCCATATTATACATATGTACCCAATCATTATAACTTCTTCCGACAAAAACTTTTTTATCTGTTTCTGTTCCATTTAAACCACTATTTAATAATGATAATAACATTTTTGTTGGTACAATTTTTGGATCAGCTGCTTCTCCTATTTTTTGAATTACATCTATGCTGGGTGTTGTTATTTTATATGGTCGATTTGGATTTAATGCTGGATTTGAAATAATTGGGGAGTAACTAAGTTGATTTGTTTTGTGGGGTAAAATGTTGTTCATATTGAATAATCTCCTTAAAAATATATTTTTATAAACACATGAAAAACGGTAAAAAATTTTTTTGCTATTAAAAAAGACTAACTTCATAAAAGTTAGTCTTTTTATTTTTAATTTTTTATTTTTATTTTATTTTTTAGGTGTACATTGTGGACAATCACAATTTTCTAATTGAGTTTTTGCCTTTTCACATTCTGGACATGTACAATCTTTTGCTGGTTGGCAATTACATTTGTCACATTGACAATTTGGACAAGTGCAAGTTGGTTTTACACAATTAGGACAGTCGCAGTTTTCTAGTTGTGATTTTGCTTTTTCACAATCAGGACATGTACATTCTTTTTTACCTTCTTTTGTCGTACATTGTGGACAATTACAATTTTCTAATTGTTTTTTTGCTGCTTCACAATCAGGGCATGTACAATCTTTCTTTGTACATTTGCAATCACATTTTTCACAATTACAATTTGGACAAGTGCATTTGTCTACTACTGTTTGTTGTGTTGTTTGAGGCGCTACTGGACAACCTTTTTTGCAAGGTTTTGCTACAACTACTGAACACATTAAACACAATGCTAAAACTGTTAATAAGAGTTTTTTCATAATTCACTCTCCTTTCCTTTTTGTCATGTAATATATCACTTTTATTTGAATTTGTACATATTTTTTGTAAACAAATTTTAATAAATTAGCAAAAAAATCAAAAAAATTTTTTTCTAGTAACTGTACAGGTTATTAAAAGAAAGTAGGTGTGTATGGTAGTATCATTTGGTAAAACTCCGGTTATGGGTGTAAGTTCAGTAAAACCTCAAAAAAACAAAGAGACAAAAAATATTCGTATGACAAAACAAGGTAATCCTTATTACCATACAAATGCTGCTAAAAAAGTAGGTTTGGGTTTAGGTGTTATAGGTGGTATTGCTAGTGCAGCACTTTTAGCTGTAACTACAAAAAATCCGAAAGCAGCATTATTAGCTATTGGTCCTACTGTTAAAACTATTGTTAATGGCTTAGTTATTGGTGCTTCAGTTGATGCTTTATTAAATCATAATGAAAAACGCAAAGCTGATCAAATGGCTGCTTTTAACAAAATGGCATAATTAAAAAGTTTAAAATTTTAGACCGGCTCATTTGAGTCGGTCTTTTAACATGATTAAAAAAATATTAATTCTATCTAATTTTATAAAATTTATATTATCATTAATATAGGAGATAGATTAATATGCAATACAAAGACTATTATGAAATATTGGGTGTAAAACGTGATGCTGATGAGAAAGAAATAAAATCTGCATTTAGAAAATTAGCTCGAAAATATCACCCTGATGTTAATAAAACAAAAGAAGCAGAACAAAAATTTAAAGATATTAATGAAGCTTATGAAGTTCTAGGTGACAAACAAAAACGTCAAAGATATGATAGTCTAGGTTCTAATTGGCAAGGTGGTGCTGATTATACTCCTCCTCCTGGGTTTGAACAATTTAGTTTTAATTTCAACAAAGGAGGTGCTCAAGGGTTTGATTTTGGTGCTGGGGCTGGTGGTTTCTCTGATTTCTTCTCTTCTCTATTTGGAGATTTTATGTCAGGGCAACAAACCCGTTCTACAGGTGGTTTTTCTGGGTTTGATTTTGGTGGTGCTAATACTCAAAGACAATCAAGACAAGCTGCTAAATCACCTGAAAATCTTGATATAACTAAATCTTTAAATATTTCTTTAAAAGATTTAATGAGTTCTGATCCTATTAATGTTAAATTTAACGAAATGGAAAAATGTACCCAATGTCCTCCTAATGGTGGTTTTTGTTCTCATTGTTCTGGTACAGGATATACAAATACGGTTAAATCTGTAAAAGTTAAGCTTCCTAAAAATGTATCTGAAGGTCAAAAAATTCGTCTTAAAGGTGAAGGAAAAATAGATTCATACGGAAGAAAAGGTGATTTGTATTTAGTTCTTCATATCAAAGATTCAGAATATGAAATTGATGGTTCAACATTAATCAAAGATGTCGAAATTACACCTTCTCAAGCTGTGTTGGGTTGCCAAAAGGAAATTACAACTCCTCATGGAAAAGTTAATATAAAAATTCCTCCAAAAGTTTCTTCTGGTCAATCTTTAAGATTGAAAAAATTAGGCCTTCCTGATAAAAATGGTAATTTAGGGGAATTAAAGGCTAGAATAAAAATCATTATTCCTAAAGATTTATCAAATGAAGAAATAGAACTATATAAAAAATTAAATGAATTAAGGCATAATTAATTTATAAGAGTCAACATTTAAAGCCTCAGCTATAGCATCTAAGCGTTTCATACTTGGATGTCTTTTGCCTCGTTCGATTTCTGATAAATAATCACAAGAAATTTCACACATTTCACTTAATTGTTCTTGTGTTAGTTTTTTATCAACTCGATATTTCTTGATATTCTTTCCGACTGTATCTTGTGCTTTTTTTATCATAAAGATTATTATCAGGGATATTTTTATTATTTTTAACAGACATATAGAACGTATATTGTACTATTATTTTTTGTGTTATTATTATCCTATGTTTAATGAAAAAGTTTCAATTTTGCAAAATTTAAAAAGTTCATTATCTGCTTTGTTTTCTATTCAAGATATTGATGATCACTATGTTATAAGGTTATTTGGTATTAAATTTTGTAAAAGACATAACATAGAAATACATATTAAAGAAGTTAATGAATTAGGTGTTACAAAAGATAAAAGAAATCCTAAAATTATTGTTTCTTTAACAACTTTTCCTGGTAGAATAAATACGGTATATAAAACAATATCGACGTTATTACAACAAACAGTTTTACCTGATGAAGTTGTTCTTTGGCTTGCAGATTCACAATTCCCTAATAGAGAATTACCAGAAAATTTAACTAGATTACAAGAATTTGGATTATCTATTAAATGGTGCGAAGATATTAAATCTTTTAAAAAATTAATTCCATCTTTAAGAAAATTTCCTGAAGATGTTATTATAACAGCAGATGATGACATTTTTTATCCAGAAAATTTTGTTGAAAGTCTTTATGAACAATATCTTAAACAACCTCAATATATTCATGCAAATAGAGCTTTTTTAATTAAAAGATTTTGTAATAAATATTCAATGAATGCAAGAAGTTATGTATATAATAATACATATTTACCAGCTTATTATAATGAATTTATGACAGGATATGGTACATTATTTCCTCCAAATTCTTTAGATAAAGGAGTTTTTGATTCAGAAACTTTTATGAGTATAATTCCAACAAATGATGATATTTGGTTTTGGGGTCATGCAGTTAAAAATGGCACAAAAATAAAAGTTAATAAAAATGGATTTAATTTAAAATTAATTTTTGATAGAACAGTTCAAGATTGTGCTTTATGGAAATTAAATATGAATAATACAACCGTTGGTACCTCAGGTATTGGTGGTATTAATAAAATGTGTAATTATAATTCTATTATCCAAAATAATTTGGTTTCTGAATTTCAACCAGAGTTTTTAAAGTATTTTCAAAATAGATATTATCAAATTTTAAATACTATTGCTAAATTATTTTTAGAAGTATTTATTTTAGATAGAAATAAAAGACGTAAATTAAAAGGGAATTTATGTAAATGGTATTTGAAATCATATATTGAAAAAGTCGAAAAAAATTATATTAAACTTCCTAAAAAAGAAAAAAAATACAGAATTTGGCAATATTGGGATACTGGTTTAGAAAATGCTCCTGAAATTATAAAAGCTTGTATGGCAAGTGTTGATAAGTATAAAGGTGATATTGAAAGAGTTATTTTAACTAAGGATAATATAAAAGATTATGTAAATATTCCTGATTATATTTATGAAAAAAGAGATAAGGGTATTATTAGTCAAGCCAACTTCTCTGATATTTTAAGAACATATCTTTTAGTAGAATATGGTGGTTGCTGGATTGATGCAACTGTTTATTTAACAGAACCACTTCCTCAATACATTAAACAATCAGAATTATTTGTTCTTCAAAATGATGAAGAAAAAGATTTTGATGGTTTAAATATGGCAAGTTATTTTATTTCTTCTAATGGGAATAGTATAATTCTTCAAAAACTAAAAAGCTTTTTAGATATTTATTGGTTATTAAATGATTTTAAATTCAATTATTTTGCATTTTTGCATGCTTTTACTATGTTTTCTAAATCAAGTGAAGAAAATAAAAAAGAATGGGATAGTATGTATAAACATTCATTCTTAGATGCTCAAGTTATGCAAGATAAGCTTTTAGAACCTTTTAGCGAAGATGAATTTGAAAAATTAAAACAATTGTCGCCTATTCATAAATTAACTTATAAAACAAAAGTTTTGTTTAAAAATAAAAAAACTGATACAAAAGGAACTTTATTAGAATATATTTTTAAAAATACAGCTAATAATTAGTAAAAATAAAATATTTTACCCCATTGAATAGTATTTTTGTTTGTTATAATATGAACTTGTAAAAGAAAATACTTTACGATAAGAAGGAGTTTAAATTTATGGTAAAAGTAGCTATTAACGGATTCGGAAGAATCGGTAGAAACACATTAAGAGCCGCTATTAGAGAAGGCATTTTTAACGAAATCGATTATGTTGCAATCAATGACCCAGGTCTAAAACCTGAAGATGCAGCAAGAATTTTCAAATATGACTCAGTTATGGGTAAATTTGATGGTACTGTAGAAGCTTATGATGAAGGTATCATTGTAAACGGTAAGAAAATTAAATTCTTTGCAGAAAAAGATCCTGCTCAATTACCTTGGAAAGATTTGGGTGTTGAAGTTGTTGTTGAATCAACAGGTTTCTTCACAGATGCTACAAAAGCTCACGCTCACATCGATGCTGGTGCTAAAAAAGTTATTATTTCTGCTCCAGCTACAAACGAAGATATTACTATTGTTTTAGGTGTTAACGATAAAGAATACGATCCAGCTAAACACAATGTAATTTCTATGGCATCTTGTACAACTAACTGTTTAGCTCCTGTAGCTAAAGTTATCGATGAAAAATTCGGTATTGTTAAAGGTTTAATGACTACAGTTCACTCATATACTGGTGACCAAAGAATCTTAGATGCTGGACACAAAGATCCTCGTCGTGCTAGAGCTGGTGCTTTAAACATTGTTCCTACAAAAACTGGTGCTGCTAAAGCTGTTGCTCTTGTTTTACCTCAATTAAAAGGTAAATTGGACGGTTTCGCTATGCGTGTTCCTACTCCAGACGTTTCTTTAGTTGACGTTGTTTTCGAAACTGCTAAAGACGTTACTGTTGAAGAAGTTAATGCAGCTTTAAAAGAAGGTGCTGATGGACACGTTTTATGCTACACTGAAGAACCACTTGTTTCTTCTGACTACGTTGGTACTTCTCAATCATCTACAGTTGATGCTTTATTAACTCGTGTTATGGGTGGTAACCAAGTTAAAATTATTTCTTGGTATGATAACGAAATGGGTTATTCTACTAGATTAGCTGAAACAACTAAAATGGTTGCTTCTAAATTATAATTCGAATAAAAGATTATAATTATATAAAAGAGGGTTTGGATTTCCAAATCCTCTTTTTAAATATTTATAAAAGAAAATAAGTTTTCTTTTTAATTTCAGATTTTAAATAATAACTAATATTTATCCTTTGATTAACCCCTTTATTTTTCTCTCCACATTTCTTTGACCGCAAAGAAACGTGGAGCAAAGAAACTCCCAAGCAGAACTTCGCTCATTAATTAATTGTATTATTCGCATCTAAACGAGTGAACTCGCTTCGCTCAAACAACACTCGTTTTGTCATTTGCTCATAAACATTAATTATTCGCTTCGTTATGCTTGAAAATATTTATGTAAATATTGAAATAATAATTATAAATTTAAAAACAATAACTAATATTTTTTTCTTCATTTTCTTTTATTTATCTTCTCCCACATCTATTTACCCCCTTTGGTTGCAAAGAAACGTGGAGCAAAGAAACTCCCAAGCAGAACTTCACTCATTATTTAATATGAATATAAAAATTAGTAGCTAAAATATTTATCAAAGTCTACGTCATCAAAGCAGGATAAAAGTAAAAATACTTCGTCTTCTTCATCCATTCTTTGAAAGTTATATTCATCAAAAAGCCAGAATTTAGGATTGTTTCCTTTAACTCTGACTATATTTTTTTCTTTTAATATTGCTAGTTTTTTCTTGACTGTATCAAGTGGTAAATTGACTAATTTTGATAACTCGACAGCCGTTATACCTTGTTCATTGGCATATTTTTCCGGAGTTAGAAACATTAATTCTAACCCAACGCTTTTTAATTCGGTATCTTGTTCAATTTCTACTTGTGCCATACTATAATTTTAACAAGAAACATGTCAAAAACATCATTTTCTTATATTATTATAATCTATAACTAAAGTTGAGGTGTTATTATATTTCTTTTTTTGTTTTAGTAATTTTTAAAGTATCATTCTCTATCGTATATTCAACAGTATCTGTTTTAGGGTCAATTTTTAAAAGTTTTAGTATTGTACTGTTTATGAATAATGCCCAACCATTACCAACTCTTAATAATTTTCTTTCCATTTTTTATCCTTATTTTAAATATCAACATTTGCCATCATCTCTACAAGTGTATTTATTGTAGAATCCATTGATACAATATCAGATGTTCTTTGTTGTAAGAATGCGTTAATTTGTGGCATCATCTCAATTGCAATGTCAAGTCTTGGGTTACTTCCAGGTTGATACATACCTACGTCAATCAAGTCTTTGTTTTCTCTATATAAAGACAGCAATGCTCTCATTTTTCCTGCTGCAGATTTATGTTCAGGGGTTGCAATAGCTGACATAAGCCTTGAAATACTACCTAGAACATCAATTGCTGGATAGTGATTACTTTCGGCAACTTTTCTTGATAAGAAAATGTGACCATCTACAATACCACGCACAATATCTACTATCGGGTCTGAAATATCATCACCTTCCATAAGTACAGTGTATAAAGCTGTAATAGAACCTTTTGGACTGTTACCAGCTCTTTCTAATACTTTTTGTAACCAAGAAAATATTGATGGTGGATAGCCTTTCATTGTTGGAGGCTCGCCAATAGATAGACCAACTTCACGACCTGCCATCGCACAACGTGTTACTGTATCTGTCATTAAGAATACTTTTTTGCCTTGATCTCTGAAATACTCACATACTGCTGTTGCTGCAAGTAAGGCTTTTTGTCTAATCAATGGTGGTTGATCTCCTGTTGAACATACGATAACTGATTTTTTCATACCTTCAACACCTAGTGAGTCTTCAATAAATTCTTTAACCTCACGACCACGTTCTCCAATTAGTGCAACAACGTTTACATCTGCGTCTGAATTTCTTGCAATCATACCAAGAAGGGTACTTTTACCAACCCCTGAACCTGCAAATAAACCTAAACGTTGTCCACAACCCATCGTCATACAACTATCGATTGCTCTAACACCTGTTGAAAACATTTCTGTTATAATCGGTCTTTCAAATGGCCCAGGTGGTGGACCTTCTATTGAACGCCACATTGCGCCTGTTGTGTCTAATGGTTTTCCGTCTATTGGTTCTCCCATTGGGTTAATTAAACGTCCTAATAAAAATTCTCCTACTGGAATAATGATAGGGTTCCCTGTTGATACTACTAAACTCCCTTGTCCTATGCCTGTTCCATCTAATAATAGAAGCAATTGGGCTGTTTCACCTTTGAACGCAACTACTTCTGCTGGTTTTCTTTCGCCTGTATTTGTCTCTATATAACATAAATCGCCGATTTTTAAACCCGGAAGCTTTACTTCTACAGTTAAACCTAATAACTTTGATACTGTTCCTTTAAATTGATAAAGTTGAGTGTTATCTAATGCATTAGTCACTCTATCTTTTATATTATTTAACTCTTCATCATAAGGCGAATTCATAGAAATATTGTAGCATATCTATTGAATTTATGCATTATCGAAGTTTATCTACTAATAGTCTTGCAGCTGATAATAATGGGTCAATTGCTGTTGAATATGGTGGTGCGTATGTCATATCTGCTCCGACTAATTCTTCTACAGTGATTCCATTGATTAATCCCACTGATAATGTGTTTATTCTTTTATCTGCATCTCCACAACCTATTGCTTGACCTCCTAATAGTTTATGGGTCCTTTTATCTGCAACTAATTTTATTGTGACATTTTCTACTTCTGGCATGTAACCTGCTTTATCTCGTTTTGTTATCATTACAGAAACCGGATCAAAACCATTAGATATTGCACTCTTTTCTGTCAATCCTGTTGTAGAAATAGTGAGTGATAGATATCTTGTGACAGCTGAACCTAAAACACCTTCAAAATCTTCTGTAAATCCTGATAAATTTACTGCTGCACATCGACCTTCTTTATTAGCATTTGTTCCTAATGGAAGCCATACCTGACGATGTGTTATTATATTTGTTTTTTCTACACAATCTCCGGCTGCATAAATATTTTCTATGTTTGTTTCCATTCTACTATTTACTTTTATTGCGCCTGTTTCTCCTAGTTCAATTCCTGCTTCTTTTGCAATATCTACTCTTGGACGTACTCCTGCACATACTAATACAATATCTGTTTCATAATGTTCACCATTTGATGTTATAACTTCTTCGACTTTGTCCTGTCCATTAAATGTTATTACACTATCATTTGTTAATATTCTTACATAATCACTACATTCTGATTCTATATATTTTGTGATTAGTTCTGCAATATCTGAATCTAACATTGGCATTATGTGTGATGAACTTTCTACTAAGGTCGTTTCAATATTATTTTTAACCATTGCTTCTAATAACTCTATACCAATATAACCTCCACCTATTATTGTTGCATGTTTTGCTTCTTTCATTGATTCTTTCACTGCAATTCCATCTTCTAGTGTTCTTATTTTAAACACGTTTTTAAGATTTATATTTTTTATTTCTGGAATGAATGGAACTGCACCTGTTGCTATTACTAATTTGTCATAACTTACTGGATATTCAATATCATTTATCAAATCTTTTACTATAATTTTTTGTGTCTTAGGTATTATTTTTATAACACGGTTTTCTAGATGAACATTTATATTACTTTTTCCAAATTCTTCAGGGGTTCTGACAATTAATTTTTTATAATCATCAAAATTCCCCTGTATATAATAAGGAAGCCCACATGCTGAGTATGAAACATGTGTGTCTTCTGTATAAATATCTATTTTTGAATCAGGTAATAACCTTCTTGTTTTGGCTGCAGCTTTTGCCCCTGCTGCAACTCCACCTATAATAACAATATTCATATCATTATTATTTAATCAATAAAAAAAATAACAATAGCCAAAAGGATATTATGTTAGTGTCATATTACTATCAATTATAATTGTATTTTTTATAAATGAATGTGCCATTAATAATAAGTATGGATTTAATTCATAAGTTGATGATAAATTAACTTTTGCTTGTTGATCTGGTTCAATATATCCTTCTGCTGATGCAACTTCTTCTACGCTTATACTTGATTGCATTGTATGGTTATGTGTCTCATCTTTAAGACGTTTTAATAAATCATCTTTAGGAAATTTTTCATTACATTGTATATTCATATCTACTGAATTAGTTGTTAATAATGTTAGTACAGCATTAACATTTCCGTAATTTCTTGTTTGTATCCAAACTTTTAAAACAGATAAGAAGTTTTGATCAACAGGTAATGTTTCAATAGATAAATCAAATCCAACCCCTTGTTGTAGAGGATACCAAGGAAGATATAATTCTATAATGTTTTTAAGAATTTTTGATGGAGAACTATTTTCTGTTGCTGCCATACTTGCAGTAACCATTTTTAAGGTATCATTTATTTGAGAATTATCAATGCCTTGTCTTGATGCATTTGCCATAGCTAATATAAGCTTTGATTTGGCACTTTTACTGTTTTCTTTTATAGTGTTTGATAAATCGTTTAAATTAATCATACCTGTAAAGAATAACTCAGCAGCATCTCCACTCAAACGTTGACGCATTTGAGTAATTGTAGGATCTGTAGGTTGCTGAACGTTCTGCATAATTTGCATAGCAGCAATCGTTTCTGGATCCATAGTTTTTTCAGGTGGTGGAGGTGGCATATGATGATGGTGATGATGTGGTCTGTGAGCATCTCTATGTGGCTCTGGACGCAACATTTCATATCTCATATATTCTTGTAATCCCATATCAGGATTAAAGCCTGGTAATTGTGGTTTTACATCAATATGCCCCGGATGATCAGGATGTGGGAATGGATGTGGTCGCATTCCATTATTAACCGGTGGTCTATTATCAATAGGAGGTCTATTGTCTATTGGAGGACGATTGTCAATCGGTGGTCTGTCTGGTCTTATTTCCTCATTTACTCCAGGTCTGTCTGGTCTAATACCATCATGTCCATGGTGTGGTGGTATTGGTCTCTTATTTACACCAGCTCCGTGATCTCTGTTAGGTAACCATAATTCATTATTTAAATATTGGTCTAACATATCGTCAGCCCCATATAA
>CALUWB010000036.1 GCA_944324375.1 Candidatus Gastranaerophilales bacterium
AAATTAAGAAGTTTAAAATCAAACCCAACAGAGGCAATAAAAGAGATAAAACAATCATTCAGTGCATTAGATTTAACTGATGCAGATGCTATGAAGCTTCAAAAAGCTATTGAGGGGGTAGGGGTAAATGAAGTAAATAAGGTAAATGGGGTAAATAGTAATACTCAAAATCCTAATATTCACCCTAATGAGCAAGTGAATCACATTAATCAATCAGATGACGGAATACCATTTGTTGAAAAAAATAATGAAGTTAAACCTCAAGAAGCTGTAACTAAATCAGATAAGCATGATGTTAATACGAATATTAAACAAGAAGAAGATAGCAGGATAATTAAACTAAAAAGTATCATTCCAACGAATGCTGAAACTGATGCAATATTAAAGGAAATGGGATATTCAGACTCTGATATTGAATTTATCAGACAAAATACAAATGAAAAAAATTTAAATATAGTAATGAGTTATATAGTTTTTAATGGAGATTTTCCTCTCTTTTTATTTAAAAAAGAAGATTTAATTGAATGTATTAATTCATTTTCAAAAGAGGATATTCAATCTTATTCAAGAATGAATAAAGAAAACATTGAAACTATAAAAAATAAATTAGGTTTTAAAAATGATGAAGATGTTATTGAATTCTTAGAAGATTCCCAATTTACAGATTATGAATTATCATTATTATATGGTGTTATGCAAAAAACAGGTTATTCTGTAGGAGAAGCTTCATGGATTCTTAAAAACAATAACGAATTATTTCTTATAAAACAATATGATTTAGATTATGTAAAAAAATCTTTTGAAGATAATTTTGATATAACTGAATATTTCCAAAATAAAAATGATATTCCTGAAAACTTTGTTGAAGAATTCAATAAAGAATCCGAAAAACTTCTTGCTAGAGGTGTAAAACATTCTACAGAAGTAACAGACCCAATTTTATATCACCAACAAATTAGGAAATTAAATGAATTTTATGATTATTTAGATAAATTTGATATGTCTGATGATTTAATTCCTAAATATAAGGCAACAGAAAAGCAAGGTTTAAATATAATATCTTCGGGTTTATCTGCTGAAGATTTAGTAAATTTATATAAAAAAATGGAAACAAGAGAATATAACCCAATTAGTCATCGTATCCTTCTAGAAACATTATCACCTGATGCTGAAATAGCAAAAGAACAAGCAAAATTTATAAGTAAAATATTTTTAAATGATCTAACTTATAATAATAAATCAATAAAGGAAAATCTAAAAGATATTATAAAAAATATAAGTAATACAGAAGAAATTAAAGCAAAAACTAATATGATAGATAAAATTCTATCAGATGAAAGATTATTTAATAATGAAAACTTTATGAATCGAGCAGGAAGGATTATTGAAGGTGTAAAAACTTCAGAACAAGTAAAAGTAAAATCAGATATGATAGATAAAATTCTATCAGATGAAAGATTATTTAATAATGAAAAATTTATGGATAAAGCTGGAGATATTATTAAGTATACAGATACACCAGAACAATCAAAAATAATAGATAAAATCCTATCAGATGAAAGATTATTTAATAATGAAAATATTATGGGACGAGTTGAATATATTATCTCTTCTATATCTACTTCAGAACAAGCAAAAATAGCCGATAAAATTGTATCAGATGAAAGATTATTTAATAATGAAAAAGTTATGGTGGATGCTGGATATATTATTAGTTCTACATATACTCCAGAACAAGCAAAAGCAAAATTAGATATAATAGATATTATTCTATCCAATAAGAATTTTTCAAAAGAAATTCCAAATGGAATTGGACAAATTATTAGTTTAACGACATCTGACAATTTTGAGCAAATAAAAAATTTTGTTAATAATCCAAAATTTATTTCAGAATTAGATAAATTAAATTCAAAGCCAAATACTACAATACAAGATAATGTTTTATTAATAGATTTTTCCAATTATATTGATAAATCATCTGCAACAGAATTATCTAAGGTTGAAAAGAAAGATTTATTATTCAAATTATTGAGCAACAAAAATAATTTAAAAGGAAATCATTTAGATTCTAAATTAATACCAATAAATGATGAAGGGTATTCTAATACAATAAAAGCTATCACACAAAGTTTGAATATGTCATTCAAGCCGTTAAATGAAGCAGGGCAAAAAGTATTTGACAATAGTTTAGATAATTTAGCAAATAGTTTAAAATCAATGGAGTTATCAAACCTTACTGATATTAAACTATCAATACCTCATTCTGAATTTGTTTCTCAAGTTCAATCACTAATCAAAGATTTACCAATAGAAGAACAAGCAAAAATTCAAGATTACTTTGGATTCAAAATAGAAAATGGCAAACTTACAGGATATCCAAATTCTGAAAATAAAGATTTAGCTGTTTCTGATATTGTTGATAATCAAACAATTTCTATATTGAATAAAGTTAAAATAGTAGTTGATAATTATACAGATAATAACTTTATTACAGTAAAAGATAATCCTGATTTAAATCAAGTATTAAAAGATATATCAAAATTTATGCCTGAAATATTTAATCAGGTAGATGGAACTAATTTACCTGTATCGACTATAAAATCATTACAAAAGGTGGTACAAAATCCTAAATTTGATACATTATCATCTTCTGATAAAAAAGTAATGTTATTATCTACATTATTACATAATACAGATAAAGTATCAGGTTCAACATCAGAATCTGCATTTGATGCATACTTTATTTCAAAACGATTCAATGTGTCAGATTCAGAAGCACAAAAGATATACAAAATAGTTGAATCTTCTGATTTGATTAATAAATTTATGTCGACTTCAAAAACTGCAGCTAATCCTGATGAAAGAAAGAATATCTTTGATTTATTAGCCTTTAACCTAAAAGAAGGAAATGAGTTTGAGATGGCACAAATGCTTTATTCTAGCAAAGAACAAGAAGGTTTAACAAGATTCTTAGATAAAGCATTAGAAAAAAGAATTGAAGAAATAAAATCAAATGATTTTATACTTCCTCAAACTTCACAAGATGAATATTTTGCCCATGCAAAAGATGAAATAATAGAAAAAGATGGAGTTCAATATAATGTAAAAGTTGTTCATTCTTCTGATATCGATAACTTTTATGCTTTAGGTCATACTCCTGATGCAGGTTTTTCTAGTGGTGGAAGTAGAATGGCAAATTTTGCAAACTTTGAAATATTCAAAAATTTCTCAGATGATAAAATCATATGTGCAGGATACATAGGAAACGGTCAAACAGGTTTAGCTAATCAATTCCATAAAGGTTTTATATTCGAAGTTCCAAATGATAAACAATATGTTGGATATGGAACTGATATATATTCTGAATCAAGGAATATACCATCTCTAATAAAAGATTATTATAGAGATAATGGGCAATATGCTCTTGGAGGTCGTGGAGAAAGATTTACTCATAGAACGATGATATCAAATGAATTGAAATCTTTGTTATATAAACCAAATGAAGTAGATGTTGATAAAAAATATATTGCAAGATTAGAGAATATAAAGCAACAACTTGGAACAGATACAATGACCTTGACAAGATTACAAGAAATTGATCCAGAATTTGCAAATGCTTATAAAGAGTTTTTAAGTAGAGATAATGAAAATAGTGATAATGGACATTATTTAATGCGTCAAGGTAATTGGCATAATGAAATCTTGGTATCTAACCCTAAAATAACAGCAATATTTACCGATAATATTGATAATTTACCTGTTGAATATTTACAAAAAGCACAGGAAGAAAACTTGCCAATAGTTCTTGTTAAGTAAATATATTATAGCATCGTTAATATAGTAAAAATTGTGAAAAAATTGCACCTCACCCTAACCCTCTCCTATCAGGAGAGGGAACAAACTGAACTGTTTCCGAAAGTCCGTAGGGAGGGCAAAGTAAATGCGTGCCTTAATACTATACTTAACTATTTTTATTTGCCCCTTGCTCGCAAAGACTGAGAATATATAAGGCCGCTTATCTACTATTTAAAAAGTATTTTACCCCTATTTACCTCTACCCTCTTTGTAACAAAAATTTAATCAAAACACTTGTAAAATAAGTATGTTTGGGTTAATATTGTTTTGTCAGAAAAGTTAACAACTAAATATTTTGTGAAAGCCTTTAAATAGGCTGTGTTTCACGTATTTAGTAAAAATATAAAAGGCTAAAAGTTACACTAAAATTACGAAAGGTATAACATGACTGAAGAAAACAAAGAATTAGAAGTTGTTGAAGAAGTAACAGTTGATGAAGCAACTGTTGAAACAGCAGCTGAATTAGCAGAAGAAGAAGTTGCAGAAGCAAAACCTGCTAAAAGAACACGTTCAAGAAAGAAAAAAATCGAAACTAAAGAAGAAAAACCTGAATCTGAATGGAAAGAACAAGTTGTTCAAATCAGCAGAGTAACAAAAGTTGTTAAAGGTGGTAAAAAACTTAGTTTCAGAGCTATCGTTATTGTTGGTAATCAAAAAGGACAAGTTGGTGTTGGTTGCGCTAAAGCAGCTGAAGTTATCATCGCTATCCAAAAAGCTATTGTTGATGGTAGAAAAAATCTTATCAACGTTCCTATTTTCAAAACAACAATCCCTCACCCAATCAAAGCTCGTTCAGGAGCTGGTGCTGTAATGCTAAGACCTGCATCTCAAGGTACTGGTATTATCGCTGGTGGTGCAGTTCGTTCAGTTTTAGAATTAGCTGGTATTGAAAATATTCTTTCAAAATCATTAGGTTCTAATTCTCCACTTAACGCAGCTAACGCAACTATTGAAGCATTAAAATCTTTAACTCCATTTGCAGAAGTTGCTAAAAAACGTGGTTTGACTATGTCTGAACTTTTAAACTAGTCGGGTAATTTGAATTTAAATATTACATGAAATAATAAGGAATATAATAAAATGGCAAATACAAAACAAATTAAAATCAAACTTGTTAAAAGTTTAATAGGTACATCACCTGCTCAAAGAAAAATTGCTGCAGCTCTTGGCTTCTCTAAAAAAGACCAAGTTGTTGAACACCAAGACAGCGCAACAATCATGGGTATGGTAAATAAAATTTCTCATTTAGTATCAATAGTAGATTAATTAAAGAAAGAAGGAATATAACAATGTCAAAAGATAAAATTACTTTAGAAGATTTAAGACCTGCTGAAGGTTCTACTTCTACAAGAAAAAGAGTTGGACGTGGTCGTGCTTCTGGCATGGGTAAAACATCTTCTCGTGGTCACAACGGTGAAGGACAACGTTCAGGTCAAAGTTCTAAAAGAGGTTTTGAAGGCGGACAAATGCCTGGTTACAGACAATTACCTAAATTAAAAGGCTTCCAACTTATCAATAGAAGAGTTTGGGCTGAAATTAATGTTGGTAGATTAGAACAATTAAATATTACTGACATTTCTTTAGAATCACTTAAAGAACTTAAAAAAGTTCACCCATCAAGTGAATCTTTAAGAATTTTAGGTAATGGAGAACTTAAAAAAGCTCTTAACGTTAAAGCAGTTTATGTATCACCTTCTGCTAAAGCTAAAATTGAAGCAGCTGGTGGAAAGGTTGAGTTAGTATAATGGCACAAAACATTAAAATGCCTACAAGTGCTGATATTATGTCTATGTGGAACGCATCAGGACTAAAAAGTAAAATTATTTTTACTTTCCTAATGATTGCGGCATTTAGATTTGGTGTTCAGTTACCAATTTTTGGGATTAACAACGAAATTTTCTCAAGAATTGCAGGTGGAAATAATATCATTGGTTTCCTTGATTTATTTTCAGGTGGGGCATTAGGAAAAGTTTCTATATTTGCTTTAGGGATTGGACCTTATATTACAGCGCAGATTATTATGCAATTATTATCTGTTGTAATACCTTCTTTAGAAAAACTTCAAAAAGAAGAAGGCGAAGCAGGAAGACGTAAGCTTTCTCAATATTCTAGATTGTTTACTGTTGTTTTAGCAGCATTCCAATCTATTGTATTTATGGCTTATATGTCACATCTTCCTGGAGCAATTACAGTTAGTCATACTATGTTTTATATTTCATCTGTTGTGACTCTTACTGCAGGTTCTATTCTTGTTATGTGGATTTCTGAACTTATTACTGAAAAAGGTATAGGAAACGGTGGTTCTCTTATAATCTTTGTTGGTATTATTTCAGGTATTCCATTGTATTCATCAAGAACAGCACAATTAGTTGCTCGTGATCCTAGTTTACAATTAGGTTTATTCTTACTACTTGCAATATTCTTTGCAACTATGGTTTTCATTGTAATTATGCAAGAAGCTGTAAGAAAAGTTATTATTGTAAACCCTAAAAGGCAAGTAGGAAACAAAGTTTATGGTGGAGTAAACACATTTATTCCATTTAAACTAAATCCGGGTGGGGTTATGCCAATCATCTTTGCGATTGCAATTTTATTATTCCCATCTACTGTTTTAAGTGTTGTAGGACAAACAAATATTCATAATGAAACTATTCAAAATATAGTATTGATGTTGAATAAGGTATTTAGTCCTGATGGTTTTATATATTATGTGATATATTTTGCATTGATTGTTTTATTAACTTTCTTCTATGCATCAATTATTCCAAATATGCAACCAAAAGAAATTGCTAATAACCTTAAGAAATATGGTTCTTCTATTCCTGGTATTAAACCTGGAAGACCTACTGCTGAGGCTTTAGATAAAATTTTATCTAAAACAACATTCATTGGAGCTTTAGGGTTAGGACTTATTGCATTGGTTCCATCATTTGCTAGTTATGTTACTAATATCAAAACTATGCAAGGGATTGGTGCTACATCATTAATCATTATGGTTGGTGTTGCGCTTGATTTAATTAATCAAGTTAGAACTCACCTACTTGCTAGAAATTATGAGACTTTTCTTAAACATTAGTCTTTAAATTATAAAATTAAGCATAAAATGTCGTATTCTGTTTTTGGGGTACGACATTTTTTCTCTCCAAATAACGATATATAAGATTCATATTAGTTGTATTTTGTTTCATTGATGTTGCATAACTATATAGAGCATTATAAACTTCCGGACTTACTCCTTTGGCCATTTCATTTTGAAGTATATTTAAAGCTTCTGTTTCTGACATTTGTCGTTTATAGCTACGTTTTTCTCTTAATGCTGAATATTTATCGGCAAGTGCCACAATTTGAGAATTTATATCCATCTTTTGAGTTTCTGGCATTGCAGGATATCCAATATGTGCAGGATTTTGATGGTGGTATTTTACAATATCCAGTACATTAGAATCTATTCCTTGATTTTTGAGTAGTTCATAGCTTAAAGAAGAATGTAGATGCATTATCTGTTCTTCTTTAGGATTAAGTTTATTGGTTTTAGTTAAAATATTTTCAGGTATTAGAATTTTCCCTAAATCGTGCAATACTGCACCATCAGCGATATTTTTTAAGTTCGCTTGATTTTTAATATGAGCTGGTAAATTATTATAAATGCCTATAGCTGTATTTTTAGTATCTACTGAGTGATTATATACGTGTTTTTTAAATCCTTCTACATTAATATTTAAAGGCACTCCATTTACTGCTAACATCCTTGTTATTTCAGGGTTAGTTTGAATTATTGCTGCAATTGTATTTTTATCAAGATATTTGTCTAATACTCCGTTTAAAGATACTTTATCAGGAGAATTAGGCACGTATATCCGATCGACCTTACTTGAATCATAAGGACGCACAGCATTTATGGGGTAATTGTGACCTACTATACCTTCAAAATTCATACAAAATTTACCTACTCATATATAAAGTATTTGATTTAATGAAAATTTCCTTAAAATCAAAATTATCTTCTATTTCTTTACATTATTTAATACAAGTAACAACTTTTATTAAAAATGTGGTTTTATAATAATATGGTTCAAGGGATTAATGTTTCAAATATAAATAAAGTAAATTCTTATATACAAAGTCAAAATAAACTAACAGAGGGTAAAGCAAGCAACGCAAATACAACTGTTTTACCATCTCAAGTTATGGCAGATTATAATGTTAAAGTTCCTCAAACATATTCAAAAGTTGGTGTTGAAAAGCTTTCTAATGGACAAGAGGTTCATTGTTATAAGTTAGCAAACGGTCAAAGAGTAATGATTGCGCCAATGAAAAGTCCCAAAACATATGTAAATACATATGTTAATACAGGTGCAATGAATGAAAAAGATGATGAACGTGGTATAAGTCATTTTAATGAACATATGGCATTTAATGGAACATTGGGTACTGATGGATATATGAAATTAGGAGTTGGCGATGTATTTAGAAAAGTTGCCGAAATGGGTGGAAGTACAAATGCATCAACAGGAATGGCTGAAACAAATTATACTATAGGTATCCCACAGTTTGATAAAGGAGATTTAGAAACAGCTATAGCAATTCAGGCTTCTATGATGAATAATTTGGAGATGTCTGACAATATGGTTGAAAAAGAGCATGGGCCTGTATGTTCTGAGATTAATATGTATAGTGATTTTATGCCAACAAAAGCAAATAATATTGCTATAAAGAATTTATATAATATACAAAGTACATCAGAAGATGTTGTTGCTGGTCGAGTTGACAATATTCAAAATGTGAATAAACAAAAAGTTACAGATTATTATAAAAATAATTATTTCCCTGCAAATATGGTTACAGTCGTTACTGGAGATGTTGAACCTGATGAAGTTGTAAAATTAATTGCAAAACACTTTAGAGGTGAAAATAAACCAAATCCTGATAGAAGATTTGAAAAAGTAACTCCAATCGATAAAACTATAAGAAAAGACATTGTATCAGATAAAGCAGTACAGACAAATGCAACAATAGCTTTTAATGGCCCTGCTAATAATAATCATAGAGATCAGGTAGCATTAGATGTCGCATTAGCAGCAATGTTTTCAAAATCAAATTCAAGAATTGCAACCCCATTAAAAGAATTTAATGCAGAAATTAATCCTGCTATTAACAAGGTTAGTACAGTTCCAACTGATGGAATTGCAATAACATTTGATATAGAAACAACTGAAAACGGTTCAGAAAAATCTTTAAATAGAGTCTTTAAGGAATTACAAAACTTTAAATTAAATGGAGAAGAAGAATTACAGCAATTAAAAGATTCAATAAAATCAAAGCATCAGGATATGTATGAAGATCCTGATAGATTAAATTATGCATTAGGTAGTAGTTCATTTAATTACAGTATTTCGGATGCTATCAAAGAAGATGAAATATTAGATTCATTGACTGTTGCAGATGTAGAAAATGCTGTTAAAAAGTATTTAGATACATCAAAAGCATCAATTGCAGTTGTTCATCCTGCATCTGTTACAGCTGATAGTTTAAAAAATAATTATAATAATGTAAATAATAATGTTGGTAATATTTCATTTAAAGGTAATGTGAATAAAGTCAATAATATAACTCAGCCTATTGATACTAATAATATTAATCATGTTGTCTTAAGTAATAATTATGATATAGCATTGAATAATACTCCAAATAATACAAATGCAAAAGCTGAGATTTGTTATCAACCTCAAAAATTAATTAATATAAAACCTGGAGTAGATATATTATTAAATAGAATGTTAAAAGATAAGACTTTGTATAAAGATACTGATGAATTTGGAAACTATTTGGATAAAAACAATTTATCACAATCAATAAAAGTTGAAACTGATGGAACAATTAGAATAACAGGAAAAATGCCATCAAAAAATATTCAACAGTTTATAAACATAACTCAAGAACAATTAATGTGTCCAGGTTTTGATGAAGCTACTTTAGAAAAACAAAAATCTATTGTTAAGGATATATTTGAACATTCTGAACCAAATCCAAGGGATGGATTATTAAAAGCGATGTATCCTGCTTCAAATTTTGGATATACTCCTGAAGATATTTTGAAGAATCTTGACTCAATAACTACAAAAAATGTAAGTGATTTATATAATGAAATAATGAATAATAGTTCAGCAACAGTTGTTGTATCAGCACCTATGAATGATAAAACAGTTGCAAATTCAGTTATATCATCATTTAATAAAATGCCAATGGTTAAACAAAATATTCCACAAGTATTTGATTTACATAAACCTCAGACTGAAAGTAAGGTTATAACTAAAGAGGCACCACACTCTCAAGCTTATGTAACACAGGCATATAGTTTTAAAGATAATGGAAATATAAAAGATTATGTAACATTTAAGTTAATGAATGGTATTTTATCTAATGGTGATGAAACAGGTTTATTCAACAATTTACGAGAAAAAGAAAAACTAGCATATTCTGTTTGGTCTGATTATGAAGGTGATGGCAATAACGGATATATTAGTTGTAATATAATGACAACAACAGATAATCCTGATACTAAAGAACACACTTATGATAATGTTCAAAAATCTATTAATGGTTTTACAAGACAAATTAATAAAATGAAAAACGGCGAATTTACAGATAAAGAATTAGAAGTAGCTAAAAAAGAATTTAAAGATGCTTTAAAATCACATTCATATGGTCAAAAGAACAGTACTCAAATGATAAGTGACGGTATAAATAATCCTTATGGAATTAATTATGTAAATGAACAATATAATTTGATAGATACAATAACAAAAGAAGATATCCAAAAAGCAGCTAATTATGTATTCAATAATAAACCAATTTATTCAATCGTAGCATCAAAGGACACATTGAATGCCAATAAACAATATTTTGACTCATTGATTAATAAGCCATAATGTTTCTAGTGTGGCAATCGGTTCCACCTGTTACAATAAGATTATATTTTTCAGCAACATCTTTTATTTGTCTTAAAGATGCAAATCTTATTATTGCTCTATGGCGTCTGTATGGATAGTGAACCTCAATACCATCTAGTCCATATGAAACTAACTTTCCGACAAATTTATCCAAATTTAATGCCCAACAACATGCCGGATGTGCTAGAACGGCAATTCCTCCTGCTTCGTGTATTGCATTAATAAGTTTTTTTATATCTCGTCTTGCCCATATTCTTACAATATCAGCTTCTGTTTCTTTTTTACTTTTTGCCATAAATTCATCTAAAACAGGATTATTAACATCAATCCCATAAGCCAATAGATGCATAAATACATATCCACACCAACAATCAAATTCAACTGCAGGTATTAAAACATCATCTTGAAAATGTTTATGACCTTCAACGGTATTATGGTCACATATTGCAATTTTATGATATCCTAATTCTTTTGCTTGGCGGATTATATCTTCAAAATCTGCTTTACCATCAGAATATTTTGAATGAATATGTAAATTTACAAAATCAAAATAATCCAAAGGCTGAAAACTTTTTATAAGCTCTCTTATATCTTGTTTTTCTTCAACTGTTTCAACTTCAGTTTCGTCTTTGGTTGAGTTTTCATCGACGTTTATATTTTTATCAAGTTCAGAAATTTCTTCTGTTTGCTGAATTTCTTCATCAACGATTTCTTGTTCTTTTTTGCTATTTTCAATAATTTCTTCTGTGTCTTTCATATTTCTCTACTTTTATTTATAATTGTTTGTATAAAAACATTATATAATAAGAAGGTTTGTTGTGACAAAAAAAGATAAAACATTTTTTGAAATATTTTTACAAGGTATAGGGCTATATTTTTCTAATGCAGATAAATTCTTACAATATATGCTATATCCTGTTTTTGGACAATTGATAGGTGGAATTGTAATATTTTATTCTATAATTTTTTATAACGAAAATATTACATCGTTACTGATTAATTACCCTATATTAAATACTGATTTATATAAAAACATAATTTTATTTGTTGTTCTAATTCCAGGGCTAATAATATATTTAACAGCATTATGGAAATATTTAGTGGCACACGGTTCAGTTAATTCTATGACTGATAATTTGTTAAAATCAGATAGAGTTTATGATTTACCTGCTCATACAATGATGGTTACGAGAAGATGGTTCCCATATCTTTGCTTATCATTAATGTATATGATTATGATATTTCTAACTTGGTGGGTTCCAATTTTTTGGTTAATAGGTGGAATTCTTCTAATATATTTCACTTTTATTTTTCAAATATTTATATTTGAAGAACAACTTTCACCTATTGATTGTTTCAAAAAGAGTACAATTTATGTGCAAGGCAATTTCTGGAAAATATTTTGGCTAATAGCTTTGGTTGGAACTTTAACTTGTGTTATTATTCCTCAGATTATTTATACATTCTTAAATGTTATAAAAGTAAATTCAGGTTTAATATCTTTCGTTGCTGAAGGAATTCAGACATCTTCACTTTATAACATAAATCTTATGTTATCAGCTATTAATCATCCTCCTTTAGCCCCAATAGATGTAGCAAGTTTTATAGTTCTTATTATAATATACAAATTAGTTATCCAATTATTATTACCATTGAGAACAATATGTATTTGTCTTTGGTATAAAACATATTGTAACGATAATGATGTAGTAAAAAAACTTGATGAAAAATTTATGAAGCGTGTAAAGAAAAAATATAAGGGTTAAAATGTTTATCTGTAAAAACTGTAAATCAATAGATAAATTTGAACTTATGTTTGCTGCTGACTATAAAGGCAGTAAAACTTTCACGCATAAATATAATAAAAGTGGAGAAATAGAAATTACTGTAGATGGTTACACATTTGTACCTGATTTAATGTTTATGAATCAGCACGCAGTATGCAGATATTGTGGGCAAATATATATGTGGGATTATAATTTAGATAGAAGAGATTAATCTTACAAAAAGAAAAGAGGGAATTTATGAGAAAAAACAATCGAGCAAATAACGAACTTAGACCAATTAAATTCACAAGAAATTTTACAAAGCACGCATTAGGTTCTGTATTAGTTGAATTTGGTGATACAAAAGTTTTGACAACGGCGTCGGTTGATTATAAAAGCCCTAAATGGATGGATGAAGATGATAAAAGAGGTTGGGTAACTGCAGAATATTCTTTACTTCCTGCATCTACTAATACAAGATGCCAAAGAGAAAGAACAAAAGTTTCAGGCAGAACACATGAAATACAAAGATTAATCGGTAGAAGTTTAAGAGCTTGTGTAGATTTAGAAAAAATGACAGGATTAACAATAACTATTGATGCCGATGTTATTCAAGCTGATGGGGGAACAAGAACTGCAAGTATTTGTGGTGGTTTTGTAGCTCTTAAAGATGCTATAAATAAACTTATGGAAGAAGGTAAACTTCAAGAGAATCCAATTATTGAACCAATAGCTGCAATTTCTATAGGTATATTAGGAGATGAAATTCTTCTTGATTTGGATTATGAAGAAGATTCTCATGCCAGAGTTGATTCAAATGTTATATTAACAAAAAGTGGTAAAATTGTTGATTTTCAAACAACAGCAGAAGGCGAACCTTATGAAAAATCTCAAATGCTAGAATTATTTGAAACAGCAAAATCAGGTATTGATAAAATTATAACAATGTACGAGGAATAATTAAATATGAAAAAATTAATTATAATATTAGCTTTTGCATTCTCTTTATTATGCAATATGGCTTATGCAAAAAGTTTAAAATTTGTTCAAATAACAGATGTTTTATATGGTAAAGCTAATTCAGTTGAAAATTTGCAAAAAGCAATTGATGATATTAATAAAATGAATGATATAGATTTTGTTGTATTTACTGGTGATAATACAGCAAAAGCTGATTCTGATTTATTAAAAGATTTTACAAATGATATAAAAAAATTAAATAAACCATATTATGTTGTGGTAGGTGATAGAGATGTTTCTAAATCTAAACATATGGAAAAAGAAGTTTATTCAAAAAAACTGCATAAATATTTGGGCCGTAAATCTCCTAAAACTTTAAATTATACATTCAAAAAAGATGATATTATTTTCATTGTAGTTGATGGAGCAAAAGATTTTATAACAATGCCTAATGGTTACTTTAATAGTACAACAATGGAATGGTTAGAAAATCAAATTAAACTTAATCAAAAAAATAAAGTTGTGATTTTGCAGCATTTTCCAATAGCAAATAAAACAAGTAATGATTTGTTGTATACCGCTAATGCAATCGAATATCTTAAAATGATAAATAAATACGATAATGTAATATCAGTTGTATCAGGACATTTTAATAAAAATGATGAAGTATCATTAAATGGAATTTATTATATAGTTACACCATCATTGACTCAAAATTGTTATAAGATTATTGAAATAGATAAAGAAAATGGTTACCAAATTTTTACATCTCTAGTTAGAAATGACTAGCTTAGGGGTAAATATAGGGTAAATAGAAGTAGGAAGAATGTCATATAAAAAAATTGATACAATTATATTTGATTTAGATGGGACACTAATTAATTCTTTAGAGGATTTAAAAGTTAGTGTAAATTATGCTTTATTTGGATTTAAGTATCCTAAACAAACTATTGATATGGTAAGGAATAATGTTGGTAATGGAGTAGAAAAACTAATTGAACGTTCTCTTCCTGATGGTCGTAACAATCCCAATTTTGAAGTGTGCTTAAGTATCTTCAAAGAGCATTATGCAAAAAATATGGACGTAAGTACTAAGCCATATCCTCATATTTTGGAGCTGCTTGCAACATTGAAATCAAGAGATTATAAACTTGCAGTTGTATCTAATAAGTTTGATGCAGCAGTAAAACCTTTATGCAAAAAATATTTTAAAACTTTAATAGATGTAGCAATTGGGCAAGAAAAAGAAACAAAGAAAAAACCAGCTCCTGATACGGTATATATTGCATTAGATGAATTAGATTCAAAAGTAGAAAATGCTGTTTTTGTGGGTGATTCTGAGGTTGACATTCAAACAGCAAAAAATGCTGGCATGAATTGTATTAGTGTATCTTGGGGTTATAAAACAAAAGAATTTCTTAAACAAAATGGAGCGTCAATAATAATTGACACTCCACTTGAAATATTAAACTATGTTTAATTAAACATTTGCTAATGAATGTTTTAGTAGTCTATCCATAGCCTCAATAGTATTTTCTCGACTACCAAATGATGTTAAACGGAAATATCCTTCTCCATTTTCTCCAAATCCAGAACCAGGAGTTCCTACGATTTGAACATTATTTAATAAGTAGTCAAAGAATTCCCAAGATTTCATTCCATTAGGACACTTTAACCAAATATATGGAGAATTTGTTCCACCTGTATACCAAATACCTAATTTATCTAATGCATCTGTAATGATTTTTGCATTTTCTTTATAGTAGTTAATGTTTTCCATTATTTCTTTTTGCCCATTTTCTGTAAATATTGCAGCTGCACCTTTTTGAACAATATATGGAACTCCATTGAATTTAGTAGTTTGTCGTCTTAACCATAATTTATTTATCATAGTATCTTCAAATACTAAATCTTTTGGAACAACTGTATAACCACATCTTGTACCAGTAAATCCTGCTGTTTTTGAGAACGAACAGAATTCAATCGCACACTTTTTAGCACCTTCTATTTCAAAAATACTTCTTGGTAATGTTTCATCAGATATAAAACATTCATATGCTGCATCAAATAAAATGATAGAATTATTTTCTAATGCAAAATCTACCCATTGTTTTAATTGTTCTTTATTATAAACAGCGCCTGTAGGATTGTTTGGTGAACATAAGTATATTATATCTGCTTTATCATTTTCTGTTGGTAATGGTAAAAATCCATTATCAGCATTAGAATTTAAATATTTTATTTTTCTTCCTGCCATAATGTTAGTGTCAACATATACAGGGTATACAGGATCTTGAACAAGAACTGTGTTATCAGTGTCAAATAAGTCTAAAATATTTCCTAAGTCACTTTTTGCTCCATCGCTTATAAATATTTCATCAAGATCTAAAGACACATTGTGTTTTGAATAGTATTCTTTAATCGGAGTCTTAAGGAAGTCATAACCTTGTTCTGGCCCATAGCCTCTGAAAGTATCTTGCACTCCCATTTCTAATACTGCTCTTTCCATTGCAATAACTACATCCTTACAAAGAGGTAATGTTACATCTCCAATACCTAACTTAATAATATGTTTTCCTGGATTAGCATCAGAATAAGCCTTTACTTTATTCGCAATAGTTGAAAATAAATAACTAGCTTCTAAGTTCAAATAATTTTTATTAATTTTCATACTAGACTCCATAATTAAAATATTAACGGAAATATTATACTTTAATTAAAGAGATTTTTAAAGATTATTTATATAAAAAATTAGAATTTCCTAATCCCATAGAAGAAACCATTTTTTCAACAGATGAAGATGATACTACCCAATGTATTTTCCCATTAGGATTCTTTAAATAATGTTCTGTTGAACATAAAACAGAAATTTTGCAAGCATCCATAATATTCATTTGAGAAATATCAATTGTTAAATCTCTCTCATCAGATGTCTTGATGTACTCTTTTACAATCTCGACGATTTTATTAGGCTCGGAATTGTTCAACTTTAGAGTTGAATTCTTTTGACTTAATAATTTTAGCATCTGTTTTCCTCTATGTATTATTAATCGGCAAATTTTAAAAATTATTTGATAAGAATTCTTAAATATAATACATTTGTATGAACTTTGTTATATAATACTATTATGTTATCGTTTTTAAGACTGTGAGGGTTATATGCCAGTATTAGATATAAATAAATTAGCTTGTGATGTTTTTGATATAGAAGCAAATGCAATTTTAAAACTTAAATCAGGTTTAGGTGAAAATTTTGATAATGCTATAGATTTACTTTATAATTCAAAAGGTAAAGTTATTATTACTGGCATGGGAAAATCAGGTTTAATTGGTAAAAAAATTGCAGCAACCTTAACTTCAACAGGTACTCCGTCATATTTTTTGCACCCAGCAGAAAGTACCCATGGTGATTCTGGGATTATTACTAGAGATGATGTTGTAATCGCTATTTCTAATAGTGGAGAGACTCAAGAACTTTTAAACTTGTTGCCTTTAATAAAAAGATTTGGTGTTCCAATTATATCAATGACAGGAAACTTAAGTTCTACACTTGCCAAAGCAGGGAATGTAGTTTTAGATATTTCTGTTGAAAAAGAAGCTTGTCCATTAGGTAAAGCTCCTACAGCAAGTACAACAGCAACACTTGCAATGGGAGATGCACTAGCTGTATGTTTATTAAAAAAACGAGGATTTACAGAAGAAGATTTTCTTGTTTATCATCCAGGTGGTGCGTTAGGTAAAGGAATTAAATTCCATGTCGAAGATTTGATGTTACAAGAAAATTTACCTATTGCATCAGAAAATATGCTATTTACAGATTTGATAAAATTAATATCCGAGCATAAACTTGGTATGGCTATTTTAACAAACCAGTCAGGAGAATTAACAGGTATATTAACGGATGGTGATATTAGGCGTATTGTTATAAAATACAATTCTGATTTATCAAAATTGATAGCAAAAGATGTTATGACTAAAAATCCTAAAACAGTTGCTAAAGCAGATTTTGCTGCAGGGGCACTTCATTTAATGGAAAAATACTCAATTACAGCATTGGCTGTTGTTGATGATAGCAATATCCCAATAGGTGTTGTGCATATTCATGATTTATTAAAAGCAGGAGTTGTATAAATGGATATAAAAAATCTTGCAAAAAATATAAAAGTATTGGCACTAGATGTTGATGGAGTGTTAACGGATGGTAGTTTAACATTTTCTCAAAATGGAGAAGAATACAAAACATTTAATGCAAAAGACGGTCAAGGAATTGTTTGCTTAAATAATGCAGGATTTATTACTGCTATTATTACAGCTCGTCAAAATGGTACAGTTCAATTTAGGGCTGAAAATTTAGGAATTAAAGAGCTCCATCAAGGGGTGAAGTTTAAACTTCCAGTCTTAGAAGAAATTGTTAAAAAATATAATTTAACTTTAGAAAATGTTGCATATATGGGAGATGATTTACCTGATATTTGTATTTTAGAACAAGTAGGGCTTTCTTGCTGTCCAAATGATGCTGTTGAAGAAGTTCAAAATGTTTGTAAATTTAAATCTAAGTATAATGGTGGTAGAGGGGCTGTAAGAGAGTTATGTGATTTAATTCTTAAAAGTCAAAATATTGAACCATTAGCTATTGTTCAGAAAAAACAACAAGAAGCATTAAAACAAAGTTAATTGCTTTTCAAAATGTTTTTTTAAGAAAGATTTTCTATGATATGGCGTTAGTCCATATTTATCAATTGCATCTAAATGTTGTTTTGTAAGATATCCTGCGTTTGATTTCCAATTATATTGAGGAAATTCTTCATCAAGCTTTTGCATGTATCTATCTCGAGTTACTTTAGCTAAAATACTTGCAGCTGCAATAGATGCAGATTTTCCATCTCCTTTTATTACAAATTCTTGAGGATATGTAAATTCTCGTATTAATTTATTACCATCAACTAAAACTAAAATATTTTCTTTTTTTATTTGTTTAATAACACTTTCGCATGCTAGTTTCATTGCGTTTAAAGAACATGCTAAAATATTATATTTTTCAATATCATTAACCTCTATACATATAGTTTCATTAATTGTTTCGTTTAAAACAATGTCATACAAGTAATCTCTTTTTTTTGCTGAAAGTTGTTTTGAATCATTCAATATGGATAATTCTTCAATAATTTTAGATGTAATTTTAGGGAAATAAACAGCACTTGCAAAAACTCCACCTGCAGCAGGTCCTCTTCCTGCTTCATCAGTTCCAATAATAGCTTTCTTAAAAGAATTATCAAATTCAAATAAACATTTAGAATCTTTAATTTTCATAGACTAATCTTACCATAAATAGGTTTTAACATTTTGTTACAATAAGTCAATTTTCATAAAAAAAATAACTTTATATAAGTGAAGGTTATAATATATGAAAGGTTATGCTTATGGGAATAGGAAGCATTGGTAGTACTTATTTCAATTTTATTTTAGGTACAGGCTCCGAAGATGTCGGAAAAATGTTAAAACATAGAATAAAAAACCGTAAAGCTCATGGAGAAAGCTATGGCAGAGCTCTTTATGATGGAACCAAAAGAGGTATTAAATTTTCTCATGCAAAACAAATGAAAGCTGGTGGTTTTTGGAAAAATTTAGGTAAAAGTTTTTGTGCATTTCCAGCAGAAATAAAAAAAGGTAAAGGCTTCTTTGGAAAAATAAAAGGAGGAATAAAAGGTGTTGGAAAAACAATGCCAGCATTATTTGCTTTTTTAACACTTGCAGGAGAAATCCCTAATGCATATAAAGCAACAAAAGAAAAAGGTATAGGACAAGGTGTAAAAGAAATTGGTAAAACAGCAGTAAGATTGACCACTGGAGCCTTGTTTGGTGCGATTGGTTCGGCAATATTACCTGTTGGAGGTTCAATTGTAGGTTGGATGGTAGGTGATTGGATTGGTTCAAAATTAGTTGGACGTTCATATTCAGAAAAAGCAGAAGATAAGATTGAACAAAAACCATCTGAACAAACAAATCCTACTCAAACAACAACAATTACAACTGGTGGAGTTGTTGGAGGACCTGGGTATACTGGCTATGTCCAATTCCCGTCAATAGATGAAAATGATTTTGGACCTCATAGACCTTATGCAAATATATTCTTTAATAATCCTGCAGCATATGCTGATTTTGGAGCAAGAATGCCTGATCAAGCAAATGTAATGTATGGAACATATGGTTATTTCCCACCAATGGGGTTTGGAGTTCAAACAAATGAAAGTCCTAATTTACTAAATAATAAATATCCAGGTGGTAACTTATTAAATCCAACAGGGAAACAAAATGCTTACTATCAAGAAAATAAAGTTCAACAAGGTACTAAATTAAATATAGAAAAATAAAATAAACTCCCGATTAAATTCGGGAGTTTATTTTTCTTAATAATAAGTCAATTATATTGTAATAAAGAAACTTTATATATATAGGTTAGGTATATATAAGGTTTTATTATGACTAATATTAAGTCGCTAGGCAGTGCATACTGTGATTTCGTATTTGGAAGTAGTGCAGATGCAATGGTTAATTCAATAGTAAATTCTTATAAAACAAGGCGAACATATAATTGTGGCGCTTTAGAAAGTATATATAATGGAACAAAACAAGGTTTAACTGCTTCTTATAACCATACAAAGCAGAATGGTGGTTTTTTTACTTCAATGTGGAAAAATCTTCAGGATGTTCCAAAAGAATGGTCAAGTGTAAAATTAACTAAATCAAATGTTTTTGAAGGGCTTTATAAAAAATCATTTCGAGCATTAAAACCATTAGGGAAAGCAGTACCTGCTTTATTTGCTATGTATGGTTTTGCTAAAGAGTTTCCTAATATTATAAGAGCAACTAAAGAAGAAGGTATAGTTCAAGGAGGAAAAGAATTTGTAAAAACAATGTTAAAATTAACATTTGGAGCATTTTGTGGTGGTATAGGTACTAGACTTATGCCTGTTGTTGGTAGTACATATGGATTTTTCCTGGGGAATATAATTGGTGATCAAGTTGGTAGTTTTCTGGGAAGTAATGCTGGAGAATATTTTTCATCAAAAGCTATGGGGGGAACTTATACTGAAAAACAAAAGAAACTTGAAAAATTAAAATTAAAAGAATATGAAAAAAAATATAAACAAACTGAAACTCTATTGAAAGAATATTGTAAATATAAAAATATAAAATTATCAGACGAACAGATAAAAGAAATTTGTAGTAAAAAAATAGAACTTTATGGATAATATATAATAAGTATATATGATTTTAGTATTTGTTTACATTAATAATGATTTAAGCAATTTCTTAAAATAAAAATACTTTATATAAATGTAAGTAATCAGTAAGTTGGATTAAAAGATTTAAAAGATTTGGGGATTTAAGCAAAATACAAACAGTTTATAAGTAATTAAACTTTGTTTGAAAAACAGATTTCTTTTTATACTCTCTCTTAATATCCTCGTGTTTATTTAATGTTTGCCACAAATTGGCAAACTTTTTTTTGCTGCTACGCAGGTAGACATGTTACGATTAAATTCCGGTTTGGTTTGTAACTACAAGCTAAAATTATATCTACAAAATATCACCACCAAACCTCTGTTCATTTATTTTTGTTTAACTACGCAGGTAGATATGTTACGATTAAATTCCGGTTTGGTTTGTAACTACAAGCTAAAATTATATTTACCCCTTTACCCCTTTACCCCTTTATTCCTACCACATTCCATACTGAGAACGATTTTGATAGTTTTGTTGATATAATCCATATTGTCTGTATTGATTATTTGGATTAGCTACGTTTATTCCATAATATCTTGCTTGTTGAGGAGAATACACATAAGGTAAAGCTTGTCTAGTATTTCTTCTATTATACATATTTGCACTTTGTTGATATCTCATCATATTATAAGCAGCTGGATTTATTTCGCCAAATGAAAAAGCTGGCATTGTAAATGATGAAGCTAATATGCAAATTATTGGTAAAAATATTTTATTCATAAACCCCTCTATTTAATTTATTAATGATATTTTTATTAATACAAATAATTTTATTATCTTTTTTTAATTTTTGTATCAATTAATTGTTTTAATTTTCAATTTTATGTACTATATCTATATTATATTGATACTTACAATAGGAGTTAATCCCATGCAAAAAGAAATCAAAACAATTTTAATGTCTATATTTGTTTTATTATTT
>CALUWB010000037.1 GCA_944324375.1 Candidatus Gastranaerophilales bacterium
ATGAATGGAGCAGGACCTATATTGATGAAGATTAATGAGCTTATAAAGTCTGGCAAAAAATTAATTGTAACAGACGCAGCATCAATAGTAGATATTGAACAGATTATTCTTGCAATCAATAAGTCAGGATTTAATATTTTACCTGCAGGTACTGCAGCTGCAGCATCAGTTTTATCTGGGATTTGGGTACCTGAAGAAACTAACTACACATCAAAATTATTACCGAAATTACCAAAACTAATTGTTTCTGGTAGTGCGACAACAACTAATTCTAATCAAATTGAGAAGTTAAAAAATTCTGATGATTTTGATAATGTTTATGAAATTGCTTTAACTGAAAAAAATATCCTTGAAGGGGTTCAAGATAGTATGGTTGAAAATATTGTTGATAGTCTTGGTTTTGCTAATACTGTCCTTATTCATTCATCATATCTTGTAGAAAATTTTGATGGTTTTTCTGATGATTCTTTAAACGCAGGTCTAACTAGAACATCTTTTGCTAGTCGAATTACAGATTTTTTAGCAGAGCTTACTAAAAAAGTTATGGACAAAAAGAACGTTTTACTTGTAACATTAGGTGGAGAAACATCATATAAATGTTGCAGATCAATAAATGCAATGGAATTTACATTAATTGATGAAGTTTTACCTGCAATTCCACTATGTATTGATAAGAAAGATCAACTTCTCATTACTAAATCTGGGAATTTAGGAAATTCTACAACATTAATTGATATAATTAAATATATTAACCGTCATGAACAAATATCATAATAAAATCATAATAACTACTGGGGATTATAATGGAGTTGGGGCTGAAATAACAGTAAAAGCACTCAATCAACTTGATTTGCCTGTTGAGGATATTGCTATTGTTTCAAATAATGCATTGTTAAAAGGTTTAAAAAAAGATTATGAAATAATTTCTTTACCTATTGAGCTAGTTGAATATGGGAAGTTATCAAAAGAATCTGGGGAATTTTCATTTCAGTCATTAAAATTAGCTTGCGAATTAAATCCCAAGGCAATCGTAACAGCGCCTGTATCAAAAGAGGCAATGCACTTAGCAGGGCATAAATTTAATGGTCAAACAGAAGTTTTGGAACATTATTTATCTAAAAATGGTGAAAAAGCTGAAATGTTATTTATTTCAGATGGATTTGATGTGTTTTTATTGACAAGGCATTTAGCTTTAAAAGACATAACAATTACAAAAGAAATGATTATTGATAAAGTTCTAAGGTTGCAAAAATTTTATAATAAAAAAGTTAGATTTGCACTTTGTTCATTAAATCCTCATGCCGGCGAAGATGGGATTTTAGGCAGAGAAGAACTTGATATAATAATCCCAGCAGTAGACGAATTAAGAAAACTAGGTGTCGATATAACAAATCCAATGCCATCAGATACTTTGTTTGTCGAGGCTGTTCAAAATTATATAAAGGGAGAAAAAGCACCTTATGACTGTTATATTGCAATGTATCATGACCAAGGATTAATTCCTATAAAATCAGTAGCAGGAGATAATACAGTTAATACAACAATAGGTTTGCCAATTCTCCGGACGTCACCATCACATGGAACTGCATTCGATATTGCTGGGAAAAACATTGCAAATCATCAATCAATGATTTCAGCAATTAAGGTTGCTTATAAGTTAGCAAAACATCAGGATATAACTTCTTCGTGTCAACAAGTTTAAATTCTTTAGATTGTGCAATTAATGAAATATTATCTCCATCAAAAGCTGATTTTGAAGAATTATCGTTAGTAATTTTAGGTGCAATAAATTGATATATCTTATCAGCATATCCTTCTTTGACAAATGAACCTAATAATTTACCCCCTGCTTCGACAAAAACTGACATTATTTTTCGCTTAAATAATTCTTCTAATATAAAATCAATAGTAATTTTATCCTTTTGTATAAATTTAATATTAGGGTACTCATTTACCTCTGGAGGAACTTTTTGAGTAAAAATATATATATTACCATTTTTAAATATTTGACTTGATAAATCGCATTTTAAATGCCTATCAATAATTATTTTAGTTTTATGTTTCATCTCTGGATTATCAGCAATAACAGTTGATGAAGATGTTAAAATTGCATCATATTTTTTTCTTAATTTTCTTGCATATTTTCTGGCTTTTTCAGATGTAATCCATTTAGAATCACCACTTGAAGTAGATATTTTTCCATCAATAGTTGTGGCAGTTTTTAACGCGATAAAAGGTCGTTTTTTACTTATATTAGTAAAAAATACTTCGTTTAATTCATTTCCTTCTTCTTCTAATACCCCTTGAATAACCTCTATTCCTACCTTTTCAAGTTTTTTTATACCACCAGATGCAACAGGATTTGTGTCAAATGACGATATTACAACTCTTTTTAATTTCCGTTCAATAATTAAATCCGTACAAGGAGGTGTTTTTCCATAATGATTGCAAGGCTCAAGATTTACTATCAATGTCCCATCAACAGCAGCATCTTTGTCCAATTTCAATAGAGCATCACGTTCAGCATGGTTTTCACCATATTTTTTATGATATCCTTCTGAAATTTTAACCCCATTTTTATCAAGGACTATGCAACCTACAAGAGGATTTGGAGAAGTTTTTCCCTCAGCTCTTCTTGCAAGTCTAAAACAAGTTTTCATATATTTAGAATAATTATCCATATTTGTATTCTACATTAAAAAATGATATTATAATATAACCAAAAAGAAGGGAGCAAATATGAAAATAACATACTTAGGCCATAGTGCATTTGAAATTAAAACAGACAAATCAAAAATACTTATAGACCCATATTTAGTTTGTTATCCAAACTATGAACGAGAAGGTATAACCGACATATTTGTTACCCACGGTCATGGTGACCATTTAGGAAGTGCCTTAGATTTATCTAGGAAATCAGGTGCAAAAATTAATGCTGTATTTGAACTCGCAAATTATTGTTCTGCTCAAAAAGCAAATGCAAATCCTGTAGGCCTAGGTGCTTGGATAAATTATTCTTTTGGGCGTGCAATATTTTTACCAGCATTCCATTCAAGCTCAACTCCTGATGGTGTATATGCAGGCTGTCCTGCAGGAATTCTATTTGAAATAGAAGGAAAACGAATTTTTCATGCTGGCGATACTTGCCTAAATGCAGAGATGAAAACATTAAAAAAAATATTTAAACCAGATGTAGCAATGCTACCAATAGGTGGGGTTTACACTATGGATATTGAACAAGCAACAATTGCTGCTGATTGGATAGATGCAGATATCGTTATTCCAATGCATTATAATACATTCAATGCGATATCAGCTAATGTAGGTAAATTTGCTGCTGACGTAACTAAACAAGGGAAAGAAGTTAAGCTAATGGCTGTTGGGGATGAAATTATCATCTAAACAGATGAAATTACTTAATAATTCTAAATAAAAATGGAAATTTTCCGTAGTGTCATTATATATAGTAGTGTGAACTAGAAGGAAATAAAAAAATGACGCTCGGAGTTTATTCTAACAATTTTGTTTCTCGTGATAAGTATGCTATTAAAGATAATACTTCAAATAGTAATACTGATACAAATGGGCATAGTTCATTTCTTGAAGAATTTGTCCAAGATGAAGCAAAAGAAAAACGGCTTCAAGCAGCATTAGATAGAGAAGAAAAACAGGTAGAAGAATATAGTTTACCTGATTATACAATACCTTCTCATTCAAAAATAAGTGATTATATAGATAATTACTTATTAATTAACGCTGAACAAGTTGCTTGTACAAATATGACGCAACATTTGATTAGAACAGAAGATTTAAAAGAGACTCTAGGCTTTCTCAATACACAAGCAGCAAAAACCATGTTTGAAGGTAAAAAACGTCCAAATTTTGAAGAAAATAAACGATTACCACAATTTAAAACAAGTATGCTAACATCAAGACCTTCTAATTTCTTTAGTACAGGTATTGATGCTAGTACAAATAACTTCTTTATGACTGGAAAACAATAATGAAAATCGAATTAGAAGCTGCGCAATTCGGTTTTAACAACAAATGCAGTTACGATGATATACAGAATCTTTTAGAGTTTGCTAAAGGTAACGGTATATCATCTGTTTGTATTTCAGCCAATAATCAAAAAGTAGAAAACCTATTAGGACAATGCAGAATTGATGATTTAGATATAACAACTAAAACAATTTCAATTGATAAAACACTTACTAGAAATGATAATTTTGAAAATTTTAAATATGAGTTCTACAATACTCAAAAACGATTGGGTTACATAGAGTTATACGGGCTAATTCTAGACTCAGATGATTTATTATCAGAACAAGGTTTGTCATTATGGGATTTAATAACAGATTTTAAAGACAAAGAATATGTTTATAAAGTAGGAGTAAGAGTTGATAACCCAACTGATTTACTAGAAATAATATATATGGTTGATATAGATATTGTTCATCTCCCTCTTAATTTATTAAATCAAACATTTGTAGGTATTTTAAGTGAATTAAAGAATAAAAGAATAGAAATTCATACACATTCAACTTTTTTGCAAGGATTATTATTGCTTAATGAGTATCAAATTCCTGAATATTTTCGCGAGATAAAATCAATTATTACCGAAATTCCAGAGCCTAAAATGGCGTATGCACTATCATTTCCAAAGCTAATAAAAGAAGTTGACAAAATATCAATCGGTTGTAATTCAAGCGAAGAATTACAAACAATTATTGACATGTATAATTATCCTACTAAAGATATTGATTATTTACGTTTTTCTATTCAAAATCAGGCATATATTAATCCAACAATAATAAATAACAAATGTAAATATATGTGAATTAAAGCTTTATATTTAATACGGTTGCTGTTATAATGATTAATGCAAGAGAGTCAACCAATTATAATCGTCTCGAGTGATAAAAGGAGTGTTTAGTATGGTGATGTCTATAAGCAGTGTTAATGCTGCAAATAATAGTCCTAAAACAATTAGGCAAAAAACAATAGAAAAAGGCAAACATGGATTTATTATAGGCGCTGGTATAGGTGCTATTGAAGGTTTTTCAAGAAAAAGTTGGTTAAAGGGTGATAAACCAAATGATACATTTGTGAAAACAGTTTCTAAAGAAATGGAAAAAACTCTTAAACCTGAAGAAAAGAGTGAAGTGACAAAAGTTAATAAATTCTTTGAAGCATTGTTGGATTATAAAACAGAACCTGAAGAACTTCGTCAAAGAATTGAAAAAAGTAATGAATTATCAAATGCACTAATAAAGCATGAAGGAGAAACAACAGAAAAAGCGCTTGATAGAATCTTTGCTCAAGACAAACCATCTTTGAAGAAAGAGTTAAGAGAATTGCAAGATAGGACCATTATTGACAAAAAAGTAAATATTAATGCAGCTAAAAGACTTGTAAACAATAACTTCAATACAAAAACAAAAGCATTTGAAAAATCAAATTCAACAACAAAAGAAGCATTTTCTTTAATAAAAAAAGCAATTACAAATACTAGAATGAAAACGGCCCTAAAAGATACAGTAGTTGGTGGAATTTTAGTAGGTATTGTAGGTATGCTTGTTGCAGCCAATGAATTAACAAAAAAAAATAAACAAAAATAGGAATAAATTATATAAATAGCAAAATATAAAGGTTATTGAAAATATTTTCAATAACCTTTATTAATGAAAGTAGCTCATAAGCCGTGTTCTGTTTCTAGATAATCATCTGTCTAGTATTATGATTACTCATAATCTCAAGCGATAACTTAGAAGTTGGTGGACAACCTTTATAGCCTTCAGATCTATCTTGCATCCTATCTGGGTTTACCTAGCCGATATCTCTCGATATCGCTGGTGATGCTCTTACCTCACCGTTGCACCATCGCCTGTGAATTACTTCCATCGGCAGTCTTGCAAAACTTGTGTAGTGTTCGCTTTTCATTTCTGTGGCACTTTCCACCGGCTCACGCCGTCCGGAGTTTCTCCGGAGATATGTCCTTGGATGCACGGACTTTCCTCACTTTTTCAAGCGCGATTATCCGACTACTTTCAGGATTTATTATACAACAAAAAAGAGACTTAGGTTTGCCCTAAATCTCTTTTTGTTAAACTCTATTAATAACTAAGCAATAGCTTCTTTTGCTTTTTCAACAACTAAAGCAAATGCTTCTTTATCATTAACTGCTAAATCAGCAAGCATTTTTCTGTTAACTAAGATGTTAGCTTTTTTACAAGCATTAACAAATCTAGAGTAGCTCATACCTTGAGCTCTAACAGCTGCATTGATTCTAACAATCCAAAGACGACGCATATTACGTTTTGTAGCACGTCTATCTCTGTAAGCGTATTTTAAGGCTTTCATAACAGCACAGTTAGCAACTTTAAATATTCTGCTTCTAGCGCCTTTGAAACCTTTAGCTAATTTTAATATTTTTTTGTGTCTATTACGACATACATTTCCACGTTTTACTCTCATTGTTCAACACTCCTATCTTGAATACTTCTTGTAAGGTAACTCATAAGATACCAATTTTACTTGGCTATCAGCAATCGCTATGTCTCCGAAAATTTTACGTTTTCTAGAGCCAGATTTGTGTTGAAGCAAGTGTCCGATACCTGCATGTCTTCTTTGAATTTTGCCTGATGCTGTTACTTTGTAACGTTTAGCAGCAGATTTGTGAGTTTTCATCTTTGGCATTTTAATTTCTCCTTTTTTATTCATACCGGATAGGCATACCAACGCACTATATCTCGGTTATTTACTATTGTACGGACTAAATATTTAATTGCAAGGGGGTAAATGTATATGGTAAATGTATGGAGGCTAGTAAATAATTGTAAAAAAGATATTGTTAATATTTTTTTTATGATAAAATATTTCTATATTAATTGGAGTAAAAAATGATTACAATAAAAGATGTAGAACACGTAGCAAAACTAGCAAGATTAGAGCTAACAGAAGAAGAGAAACAAAAATTTACGACTCAATTGGGTGATGTTTTGAAGTATGTTGATCAAATGAATGAAGTTGATACAACAGGTGTTGAACCAATGGCTCACGCAATTGACTTTGTTAACGTTATGAGAGATGACGTTGTTAAATATGAACAATCAAAAGAAGAACTTATGAAAAATGCACCGAGTGAAGAAAACGGATTTTTCAAAGTTCCAAAAATAAATTAAGAGAGATAACGAGGGACTTGTTCCCTCTTTTTTTATGCGATATGTGCTATAGTTGGGTATTTATTACAAAATAACATTTATTTAAAGGGGAGTATGTTATGACAAAATTTATATTTATTACAGGTGGTGTAGTAAGTTCATTAGGGAAAGGTATTATTGGTGCTTCTTTAGGGCGTTTATTACGCTCAAAAGGCTTCAGTGTTGCTATTCAAAAATTTGACCCTTATATAAATGTTGATCCAGGGACAATGAGCCCATTCCAACATGGTGAAGTATTTGTTACTGATGATGGTGCAGAAACTGACCTTGACTTGGGACATTATGAAAGATTTATTGATGCTAATTTTAGCCAAATCAGTAATGTAACATCTGGTAGTGTTTATCAAACCGTTATTAAAAAAGAACGTAGAGGTGATTACTTAGGTGCTACTGTCCAAACTATTCCCCATATTACTAACGAAATTAAATCAAGAATTATAAAAGCGCAAAAACATTTTAATACTGATTTTCAGATTATTGAAATTGGTGGAACAATAGGTGATATTGAAAGTTTACCATTTATTGAATCAATTAGACAATTTAAAACAGAAGTAGGTGTTGGTAACGCTATAAATGTTCACTGTACTTTATTGCCATATTTACCAACTTCAGGGGAATTGAAAACAAAACCATCTCAACATAGTGTTAATGTGTTAAGAAGTTATGGTTTGCAACCAGAAATTTTGGTTTGTAGAACATCAAAACCAATTCCAAAGACAGAAAAAGAAAAATTAGCTTTATTCTGTTCAGTGCCAAAAGATGCTGTTATTGAATGTCGTGACATGAAATCAATTTATGAAGTTCCATTAGTTTTAGAACAACAAAACTTTGCAGAAGTAGTTCTTAAATTACTTCAAACTCCAGATAAAAAAGCTGATTTAAAAGAATGGGAACAACTTGTAGAAAGAATTAAAAACCCTAAAAAGACAATAAAAATAGCTATCGCAGGTAAATATACAAAACTATCAGATGCATATATTTCTGTCGTTGAGTCTTTAAAACACGCTGGCTATAAAAATGAAGCTAAGGTTGAAATTAAATGGATTAATTCTGAAGAATGTACAGACTACAATGAATGCAAAAAGATGTTATCAGATGTACAAGGTTTGGTAGTTCCTGGTGGATTTGGGGTAAGAGGTATTGAAGGTAAACTTAATGCGATAAGATACGCTCGAGAAAATAATCTTCCATTCTTAGGAATATGTCTTGGAATGCAATGTACAGTAATTGAATACGCAAGAAACGTTGTGGGTTTAAAAGATGCTAATTCAAAAGAATTTGATGAAGGAGCAACTTATCCTGTAATTGACTTAATGACCGAACAAAAGAATGTAAAAGGTTATGGTGGCACAATGAGATTAGGGGCATATGATTGTGTAATTAAAAAAGGTTCAAAAGCAGAAAAAGCTTATGGGGCAACAAAAATATCAGAACGTCACAGACATAGATATGAAGTTAACAACGAATTTATTGATAAAATTGCAGATGCTGGGTTAGTGTTCTCTGGAATGTCTCCTGACGGCATGTTGGCAGAAATGGTTGAATTACCACAAAATGATTGGTTTGTAGCAGCACAATTCCACCCAGAATTTAAATCAAGACCAAACCGACCACACCCATTATTTGTTGGATTAATTGATGCAGCTTGTGAAAGAATTTAGGAGATATTTTATGAGCGATTTGAAAATTTATTTAGATAAAGATATTGATACAAATTTAATAAAAACCAAAAAAATAGCAGTAATTGGTTTTGGTTCACAAGGTTACGGGCAGTCAATGAATTTAAGAGATTCAGGTTGTGATGTTATATTAGGACTAAGACAGGGTGGTGTATCAGATACAAAGGCAAAAGATTATGGACTAACAACAATGTCAATTGCTGATGCTGTAAAGCAAGCTGACGTTGTTCAAGTTTTAATTCCAGATGAAATCCAAGCTGAAGTTTACGAAAAAGAAATTAAGCCTAATTTAAGAGCAGGTCAATATTTAATGTTTGCTCACGGGTTTAATATACATTTTAATAAAATAGTTCCACCAAATGATATAAACGTAATAATGGTAGCACCAAAAGCTCCTGGACACACTGTAAGAAGTGAATATGTACAAGGTAAGGGGACTCCATCATTAATAGCAATATATCAAGATGTAACAGGCGATTCAAAAGAAGTTGCATTATCTTACGCAGCAGCAATTGGAGCCGGTCGTGCAGGGATTATAGAAACAACATTTAGAGAAGAAACTGAAACAGATTTATTTGGAGAACAAGTTGTTTTATGTGGAGGCTGTACAGCACTTATTAAAGCAGCTTTTGAAACGTTAGTTGATGCTGGATATTCTCCTTATATGGCATACTTTGAAGTTTGCCACGAATTGAAACTAATTGTTGATTTAATTAATGAAGGTGGTATTGATGCAATGCACTATTCAATTTCAAATAATGCCGAATACGGAGATTTAACAAGAGGTCCAAGATTAATAAAAGATGAAGTTAAAGAAGAAATGAAAAAAATCTTAAAAGATATACAAGATGGAACTTACGCAAATGAATTTATGAACGAACTTCAATCAGGTGGTAAGAATTTCCAAAAATTAAGAGAAGCTAATAACAACCACTTAATTGAAAAAGTGGGTGCAGAAATAAGAAATTCATTTAGTTGGGGAAAAGAAAAAATCCTTGATAAATCAAAGAATTAAAAACTTTTAAGTATTAATATTAATGATAAAGACTCTATTTTAATAATAGAGTCTTTGTTAATTATTGTTACAAATATTTTTTTATCATTAAAGATTTAAGACAAATAGCCGTTTACACAAAGTAATTAGGAATAAGTGTATAATGAGGTGTAGTAATGTCAGGATTTAAGTTAGTAGGCTCACAAACCGGTAATTATTGGAAAATAGAAGACGGCAAAAGAGTCTTTTATGATAAAACTGGTAAGAAAATAGATCAAAATGTTTTCTTGGAAGCTGAAAATGCTTTTATCAATAAAGATGGTAAAATTCAAAAAAATCCTGCAGAAAAAACTAAAACAGAAGGAAAAACTTCAAAAGATGCCAAATCAATAAATATAAAAACAGCAGAAAACATTATAAACCAATTAAAAAAAGCAACAAATGGTTGGAACGATGATGATGAGATTAAATCAACAATAGCGCAAATAAAAAATCCAGAAGTTCTAAAAGAAGTTGAGAAAAAACTAGCATCACTGGGTTACAAATCAGATGATATGTATTCATCATTAGAAAAGTTTTTATATAAAGAACTAGGTGATAGTAGTGTATTTGATAATTCATTTGAATATTTAGAACAAACCGTTCAAGCTTGGATTCAAAATGGAGTATTAAAAGGAGATGAAGCAATCAATGCCCAAGCAAGATTAGCTGCAAGAATTATAAGAGATGGTGGCGATGGAATGGGGACAGATTGTGATGAAATCAAAAGAGGTATTCATTTAATAAAATCACCTAAACAAACAGGAAATATTGCACAAGATGAATCAAGTGCAAAAGCTGTTTTGCAAAAAGTTGAACAAATAATAAAGAACGCCCATGGAGAATCCTTAGAAGAATATTTAGATGGAGAGATGTGGGATAGTGAGGTCAAATATTTAAAAGGTATTATGGCACAAAATAGTGCTATTCAAGATAAAACAAAACAACAAGCAGTTGCAGATTTGATAAAAGAAGCAGTAGAAGGCGCAGGAACAAATGTTGAAGAATTAAAACAAGCACTAAAAGGTATCACATCAGAAAAAGATAGAAAAGCAATAAATGCAATACTTGTAAAATATTGCGAGAATAAAGGTATAAAAGGTCAAATACAAGGTCAACAAGCGCTACAAGCAATAATGTATGATGAATTAGATGGATTTGCAGGTATAGGAACAAATCATGAAGAAATCCGTAAATTCAATGAAATGTTAATTTCACAAGGCGCATACACAGAAGATGAAGCAACATCATTAAGAGCAGAACAGGCAGCATTACAAATCCTTGAAGGAGATATGGATAATATCAAGGATGCATTAGAAAATATTAACGATAAAGCTGTTTTAAAGGCTCTTAATTCTCTTTTAACAACAAAAGGTTATAAGAATATTGATGATTACTTAGCAAAAGCAGGTAAATCACAAGAAGACAAGGATATAGCAAATTCAATTTTGGCTAAGAAAAATATGTTAAATAATAAGCAAGCAGCAGAAGTTGCAGCAAGATTATTATTGAATGATGATTTTGATACACAAGCTAATGGTGTTAGAGCAATAACAAATTCAGAAGTTGCAAAGTTGGTTGATGAAGAATTAAAAAAATCAAATACAACTTTAGCAAAAGTTATGGAAACATTTAATAAAGAAAAAGATGAATATAAATTCAAGGCAACATTATATAATTCATCATTGGGAATATTAAATGAATATATTTCAAATCAGTATGAAGAGAATACAGATATAAGTGACAATTTATATGTAGAATCAGAAACAGCACAAAATATATCAGAAGAAGATAAAGAAAAATATAATGCAGTAATAGAGAAATTAGAATCTGATTTAAATAAATTGAAAGAGGATTATCAAGCAGCACTTGATACACAAGGAGTTGTTTCTGCAGGAGTAGACTATATTGCAGCATCATTCAATTTAGGAACAAATAGAAAAGATATAGAAGCAAGAATATCAGAAGAAGAAGAATCTTTAAGATTATATAAACTCGCATCAGAAGGTAAATTGAGTAAAATAGTTGATGGTAAGACTATTCCCGTAAGTTTTGAAGAAATATTCAAGGAACGCCAATCTAATACAGAATATAAAACAAAAGAAGTAGATACCGTAACTAAGCAAGCTGAAAGAATGGTTGCTATGAATATGGCTAAAGATATCATAAGTACATCTTGGTCAGAATTAAATAATGGATTAAAAACAAAAGAAGAAAATGCACTAACAGTTGCTGTTTATAATGGTATTGAAGCACTAAGTAAACTTAATCCTGAAATTACTTTGGAAAAAATGGGTTTATCATTTGATGGAACAAATATTGTTGATGCATCAGGGAATAAACTCAGCATAGAAAAATTAACAGAAATTGCAAATAGTTTAAAACAAGATTATTCAAATATAAGCAAAGAAGTATTTAACAAAGATATTCCAGCAGATTCAGATAATGAGGATATACTTGAAACACTAAATGATGGATATGATTCCCAATTAGAAAGCTTTAAAGAAGAATACAAAAAAGCATTTGGTAAAGAACCAACAGACGAAATGCTTGAAGATTATCTAACAACTGTAAATACAGGTGTAATGGTAGTTAATATTGGCGCAGCAATAGGAGCAACAATATTAACAGCAGGGTACGGTTCATTAGCCATTTTTGCTGCAGTAGGAACAACATCAGCAGGATTAAATATGTTGGAGCATTCAACAGATGCTAACGGTTTAACAAGAGATGAACTAGCTCAAGATATGGAACAAGCTATTTGGGACGGTGCATTGGGTGCTGTTGGTGTTAAAGTTGGTCAAATTGCAGAAAAATTTGCTGTTAATGCAGAAGTATTATTGAAGAATAAACAGTTTGTCCAAAATACATTAGGCAAAGTTATGAACCTTAATAGCCACCAAGCAAATAGAATAAGCTATTGGGTAACTAGAGTAGAAGCAGCAGGTGGAGAAATTTCAAGTGATGCATTACAAGCATTAGCACAACAATACTGTATGAATGGAGAAATTGACGAAGCAGGATTTGTAAAATCAATGTTAATGTCAATAGGATTCAATACAGTTGGTCACTTAAAAAGTGGTATTTCATCTACACCAACAAAAGGAACAATTAAAGATTTAGGCAATGAAATCAAAACAGATTTAGTAACAGATGTAAAACAATCACAAAGCCTACTAGAAGGAAAACCTTTAACTGCTGAAGCATTGAAGGCTAAGGCAGAAACAGCTGAACGCAGTTATGATATGCAAAAAGTTGGTGAAACAAATGTATCAGAAGAATTCAGACAAGGTATTAGCCAAGTTGAAGATGCTGTTAAATCTGAATCAGGCAATACAATTGGTGAAATGCTTGATGCTAATCCTTGGTTTGCACAATTTAAAGACCAATTAAAAGGATTGGAAGATTATATAATTGTTTCATTAGATGATGCAACAAGAACAGCAAGGGGTTCTCATACAGCATCTAAGAAAGTAGGTAGACAAATTGCATTAAATATAGATGCTTTAAAAAACAATGAAGAAGCATTTGTAAATACATTAATGCATGAAGCAGAACATGCAAGACAACACAAGAAATATACAACATTACAATTCAAAAAAGACAAAACAGCTGAAGATTTAAAATATATTGAAGCATACAAAGCTATGGATAAGGCAAATAAAGCCCGTCAAGAATTTTATAAAGCACATAGCAAAGAAATTAATCAATTTGTAGATGATATTCAAGGTAAATCAGTAGAAGAAATAGCAGAAATCCTAAGCAAATATGACAATTCACAACAAGAAGTTTGTCAAAAATACATGAAATTGTATAATGAATATAAAAACTCAGCATTAGAAGTTGAAGCACGAGATGCTGGAACAAAGGCTGTAGAAACATATAATAAGAATAAAGAGGTAACTAATGGACAAGAAGATAGAGGATCTAACCCAGTTCGCGAAGGAGATACAGCAGGAGATAGCGACAGGTCTGTGGGATCAGACACACGGAACGAATCTGTTGAACAAGGACCAAAAGGAACAGAAGGAAGACAAGAAACAAAAGTAGAAACAGACGCACCAGAAACAAAGGCAGATAATGTTAAACCAGAACAACCTATTGAAACAACTGATGCAGGAAAAGTAGAAACAGAAACACCAGAACCTAAAGTAGATGATGTAGTTATTATAAAAGATAAAAACGGTGTAGTATCTTCAAAGAAATTTGAGCATGATAAAAATGGTAATAGAATATCTTCTGTAGAAACAATATACAATAAAGACGGTGAAGAATTACAAAAAATTTATAAAGATGCAAATGGAAATAATACAAAATACGAAGTTTATGAAAATGGTGAATGGGTAGAAAAACCTGTATCAGAAATCTCTGCACCTAAAGTGGATGATGTTAAACCAGAACAACCTGTTGAAACAGCTAAACATGAAAATCAAATAACTCCACGAGAAGATGATTCTATAGAAAATAGTAAAATCTTATTCAACGGACAGGAATTTGATATCCCTAAAACAGCTGATGAAGCAAGAGAATTTGCTAAAAATACTGAAAAAGTATACATTGAAGAAGCTAAAGATGGTAGTTTTTATCTTAAATTTTCAAAAAATTCACAAATAGCAAATGATATAATTACTGAAATTCATTACAATGGTAATAAAATAGAAGACATATCAAATTTTGAATATGGACAAGATGGATTAAGAAAAAAAGTAATTGTTCAATCAAACGATGGAAATAGTTCTATAACATATTACCTCCATGATAATGATGGTATTATAACAACAACTATTAAAACTGATTCAGATGGAAATATTCTTACATATCATAAAAATGGACAAGATATTGACCCTAAAGAAGCACCTTCAATAGAGGAAATTGAAAGTTATAATGGAATAGATCCATCAACTAAAGTAACACCGGAAGAAGCTGTTGAATCAACTGACGCAGGAAAAGTAGAAACAGAAAATCCTAAGCCAAAAGCAGATGATGTAACACCGGAACAACCTATTGGAACACAACATAATCAGGATGTAGATAACATTGATTTAGATGTTGATAATTCAACTGCTAATAATTCAACTAATCGCCCTATTAGTAATAGACCGCTTTATGATAATAGTTTATCAGGCAAAATTTACGATAAACTTGACTTTACTCTTGGTAATATAAAACAAGCAATAGCGAATATTACTGATACACAAAGCTATAAAAAAGCTATTGAACAAATCAAAAAACTTAAAAACAAAGGTGAAAGAAACGAGTTATTAAGACAAGCCAAAGAAAAAATGGCTAATCTTATGAAATCAACTAAAAATCATCTAAGAATTGGTCATGCTAAAACTAAAACAACAACTGACGCTAATGGCAACCAAGTAAAAATTGAATACAAAAACAAATTTGGTAAAGCTCGAACTGAAACAGTTACAACTCCAGACGGAAATGTGCTTTCTATAAAAGAATACGATGGCAAAAATAGATTAAAACATAGTAAAGAATTTACTGACCAATACAATTTGACAACAGAATATGATAAAGGAATGCCAATTACTGCAGTTAAAGAAATTAAAGACTCTAATTCAGAAGTAATAAGCGAAGAAAAATTTGTATACAATCAAACACTCAAAACATTTGTATCTGATAAACCACAAGCTGTTGGATTTCTTAATGGTGAATTCACTCAAGACTTCTATGATATAAATAATAATGTCGTATTATCTCGTACTGGAGATGAAGGCAACTACCAATACTATGCACCACAAAAAGAAACAAATCTTTGGGACAAAATAGATGATCCATTTGCAAAACCAGTTGAAGACACTCATGTATCAACTAAAACTAAAAAAGATGGAACAACTATTAAAACAACTAAATACGGAGATGATAAAAAAGTAGTTACAATAGATAAAGATAATCAAGTTACTAGAACAGAACTATACCACAAAGGTAAACAAGTAAGTGCTGAATACATTGATAAAAATGGCAATATGGTTTATGAAACATATGATAACGGTAAACTTGTAAAGACAACAGGTATTACTAAAAATGGTAATAAATATCAAATCAAACATAATGGTAACAAAAAAACTTGTGAGTTTACTAAACCAGGTGAAACAAAACCATTTGAAATTACTACTTGGGATGGTGACAATAAAGTAAAAACAGAAAGATACTCTAATGATGGTGAAACATTATGCGATGTAAGAAATTATAACTCAAAAGGTGTTTTAACCAATATAGACCATTACTCATCAGATGGTTCATATGTAGAAATGCATGAAGAAATATATAAAGATAAACGTATGGAAATAAGATACTTTAGCACTGGAGAACCAGCTACCATCGTTCTTAGAAATCGTACTGATGGTATTACTGATTATTCAAATAATACAGCCACCATTTACGAATACAACTCAACATCTAAACAATTTGAATTGAAAGATGCTGATGGTAAAGTTATCTCAACAGCAACTTACGAACCTGAGGCACATAAATTCACAGAAACTAAAGAAGGCAAAAAACCAACCATTTATGAAAACAAACCAGAATCTTCACACAAAGTTCGTAATGCTGCAATAGGTACAGCAGTTGTTGGAGCTGTTGCATATGGCATGTATGAAACAATGAATACTGAAGATAAAATCAATGGTTCAACTGAAGCTGGTAAAATTATATTTAATGGCAACGAATTTGATATTCCTCAAACAGCTAATGACGCTAAAGCTTTTGCAGAAGCTCAAGGTGACAATGTTACTATATTTGGATATAAAAATGGAAGTATTGATTTAGAATTCAGAGATTCAAATGATAGAATAATTACAGAGATAAATTATGGTAAAGATGGAAACCTAAATCATATTAAAGAATTTATCCGAGATGAAAATGGTAATAGAATAAAAATTACATATAAAGACAAAGACTGTAAGATAACAAGTTCTGAAGAATACACTTACGATGAAAATAATAACCAAACAAGTGTCACTTATAAAGATGCTAATGGTAAGGTAACAAGTTCTGAAGAATACACTTACGATGAAAATAATAACCAAACAAGTGTCAATTATAAAGATGCTAATGGTAAGGTAACAAAATCTGAAGAATACACTTACGATGAAAATAATAACCAAACAAGTGTCACTTATAAAGATGCTAATGGTAAGGTAACAAAATCTGAAGAATACACTTACGATGAAAATAATAACCAAACAAGTAAAACATTTAAAGATGCTAATGGTAAGGTAACAAGTTCTGAAGAATACACTTACGATGAAAATAATAACCAAATAAGTAAAACTTATAAAGATGCTAATGGAAATCCTACAAAATACGAAGTTAATGAAAATGGTGTATGGGTAGAAAAACCTATTCCAACAACACAAGTAGCAACAGATAACAATACTGACGCAGACGAAGGTACTGACGCAGACGAAGGTACTGACGAAGGTGAAGGTACTGGAGAAGGCGAAGGTACTGGAGAAGGAACACCAGTTACAACACCAGTTACAACTCCAGTTACAACACCAACAACTCCGGTTACAACACCAGTTACAACTCCGGTTACAACTCCAGTTACAACACCAACAACTCCGGTTACAACACCAACAACTCCAGTTGTAACTCCAACAACTCCAGTTGTAACTCCAACAACTCCGGTTGTAACTCCAACAACTCCAGTTGTAACACCAACAACTCCGGTTGTAACTCCAACAACTCCAGTTGTAACTCCTAGAGAAAATGATGAAAATAGTAACAATCAAACAGTAACACCAGAAGAAAAGCCAACAATCAAAAATCCAATTAATGGCAGAGATGAAGAAACAGGAGAAAAACGAGAAATCACACCATTAGAAAGAATGGAAATAACTAGACAAATAGAACAAGCTAAAAATGAAGAAGATTTAAAACTTATCCAAAAAGAAATGCGTTCATTCAAAGTATTTAAAGGGAGAAAAAATTTACGTAGAGCATTAAAAGCAAAACGTAAAATGTTCAAAAATCCTGAATCAGAACGTAGACAAGAAAAATATGAAAAGAGAATGGATAAAATAGAAAATTCAAAAGTATTCCAAGAAGATTTAATTAAAACTCAATATGATTATGTTGAGCCGGAAGAAAAAAGGTTTGATGATTTAGATAATCCATTTTTCGCATAAAAAACAGCCCTCACTTTAAAAGTGGGGGCCGTTTTCAAATTAAACAATTTGCTTACACTAACCAAACAATTTGAATGTTCTATCTACGTTATCTTTTATAATTGTTTTTAAAGTATCTATTTCTGTTTTAATAGCGTTTCTTTCATTTTCTAAATGAGCTAATTCAACATCATATTTTTTGTCTTTATCATCAATTTTTCTCATTGATGCTTCGTATTCAGCTTCTGCTTTTTTGATTTCTGTTTCATCAGTTACTTCTTGTAATCCTACATTTGTTGCTACATTTGTTTCAAAGATGGAATCATCAGTTCTATCATATTGAGTGAAGATTGCTGTTCCTGAATTAATCATATTTGTTAGCCATTCTGTTGATGTTGCTTGTTCATCTTCAACTATAATGTATCCACCTTTTATGATTTGATAATATTCTAATGCATCAACAATATCAGGATCTGTCATATCCCAACCTGATTGATAATTTTGATTTCTATCTTGTACTGTTACTTGATATGTTGTTGTGCTATCTGTATAAACTTTTTTATCTGCTGGTACTGTATAAGAAGAATTTGATTTAATTGCTGTATATATTTTTTCTAATTCGTCTTTATCACCTGATAAAATTATGTTATTTAATTCTGCTAAACTTAATTTACCAGCATCTGTAGTATCATTAAATTTTGATTTTACCCAGTTTTGGATTTTTACAACATCTTCTGTATATTTTAACTCATTTTTACCAATGCCTTTTAATGCTGTATACAAGTTATTTGCAATATCTTCTGATGAACCTATTGTTAAACTTGTAGTCTTTTCTGCTTTTGTTGTTGCATTATCAGCATATCCAGTGTATTCATAATCTTTAGTTGTTTTGTAGTTATCTTGATAATTAGCTGTTGCTGTAGTGTCATTGTTATTAACATCTGTAATTATTGCATTTACAATGTTACTATTTGCACCATTTTTTAAATATTCTGATAAGAAATCATTGATACTAGCTAATTTTAAAGAATCTTCAACTAAAACTCCACCTGAATATCTTGTATCTTCTTTGTAGAATTGATTTAACCAAGAATCAAGTTTAGTTTCAAAATCAGCTGGAACTGTTGCATTAGCTTTATTAATTGCCATCATAATATTGGATTTCATGCTTGTTTTTGAAGGCATTTCAATATTTGTTGTAGTAACAATTTTTGTTGAACCTTGAGTTAATGAGTCATCATTACCGTTACTTGTCATATTACCAGCACCTGAACCAACAGGAGGTTTTCCAGATGCACCACTGTATTGAGAGCCAATAACTGTTGCTTTACATCCGCCATCAATTGCTCCAATAAATGCTCCTCCTGAACTTGTAGCACTTACATTACTAGTAGTAGCAGATTGGAAAATAAAACCAGTACCACCAGCTGTTTCGTGACCAATTAAACCACCAACTGAACTTGTTCCTTTAACATTACCAGTAGAAATACAATGTTCAAGGATACCGTTTGTATCGTGACCAATAAATCCACCTGTACAGTTTGTTGCATTGCTAATATTAACATTTGAAGTTGATGATGTAATAGCACCTTTAATATTATGACCAATCATACCACCGGTCCAGTTTTTAGCGTTAACATCACCAGATGCATAGCAGTTATCAACGTAACCCCCAACGTTTTTACCGATTAATGCACCTGTTTCTTGTGTAGTTGAATCAATATCAACATTTTGTAATACAACATTTGAGATATGTCCATAACTAGCACTTACGTTAGCTCCGTTATTAGGGTCAGTTGTTGCAGTTGCATCACCTTTAACGTAACCAAATAACCCTTTTGAACCTTTTAGGTTTGAAATAGTATATCCATTACCATCAAAATTACCTTGGAATGCTAATGCTTCAGTTTTACCGATACCTTGCCAGTTAACACCAGTCATATCAATATCACAGCCAAGTATAAAATTGATGCCTTTAGTTGATTTGCCAGCATTTGTAAGGGTTTGTAATGCAACTAAATCTTCCTTTCTTCTGATAACATATGTTTTGTTTGCATCAAAATTGCCTGTAACTGATGATACTGATATTGCATCTGCAGGAACTGCCTTTGGAGTTACTGGTTGATAACCCCAATCTGTGTTGAAGTTTGGAACTTCACGTTGGGTTTGTGCTCCTTTAGTTGTTTCTACTGATGTGAATTTGTCTGTTGTTGGGGAATTTTCTACACGATCAAATGATAAAATAGCTGTTTTTAATCCAATTCTATCCATGAATTCGATTTCACTTCCAGGGTTGCCATCTGCAGGTAATTGATATTTATCTGCAGTTGCTTTTGAAACATATATTTTGTCGTCTATTGTATTTTTTAAATAAATTTTTTCTGCTAATCTGTTAGCTGTATTACCTTCTAAAACTAATAATGTTGTATCAACAAATTGTACACTACCATCTGCACCAATTGTTGCACCTTGTATTGTTGTCGCATTCAAAGCATTCGCATACTTTTGGTATACGCGAGCAGACTCATTAGCCATTTGAAGCTTTTGTGCTTCTAGCTTTTGAGCTTTATACTCTATGTCATGCATTCTGCCTGTTAAGGAGAGCAATCTTGCTTGTGATGACGACATACCCATACGTATAGTTTCCCTATTTTTCCCTTACTTATTTTTACGGAATAATTTAGGTTAAACTTTAGTTTTCATATGTTTTTTTACATAATTATTTACAAATGTTTACAAAT
>CALUWB010000038.1 GCA_944324375.1 Candidatus Gastranaerophilales bacterium
AAATGGAAGTTTTGATTTTGATTTTAAATATGCCAAGAAGAAATTTAATGGTGATATAACTTTAAATTCTTTAAAAATGAATTTAGTTCCAATTGCAAATCTTCCTGTTACTTTAACAAAAGGTAAAGTATTAATTGATTTGAAGAAAATTCAATTAAAAGATTTTGAGGGTTATTATTGTCAAAATAAAGAGGCTAATAAAATTACATTTGCTGGTGATATTAAAGATTATATGAAATCTTTTGATACAAATATTCAATGTGATACGTTCTTAACAAATGAATTTGCCAAGAATTATATGTCAAAATTAGCTGGTGTACCTCTTACTTTAGTTGGTGATGCAGGAGCTAGAATTATTATAAAATCAAAGAATAATAAATTTGATATTATTGGTTATTCAAGATTATTACCAGGAGAAGATATTCTTGTTGATGGATTAACATTATCACCTAAGAACTATGAAAGAATTTTAAAAGCAGATTTACATTTTGAAGATATGCTTTTAAAAATTAATGCTATTGATTATTACATTGGTGTAATGAAAGAAAAAGAAATTAAGCGTAAATCAATAATGTTTTTATCAGGAAACGTTGATTGTAATACGCTTAAAGTTTTGGATATGGGAGTAACAATACCTGACCCATTACCTAGTGAATTCTTCAATCTATTTGCAGGAAAACGATTCTTTAGAAAAGGTACTGTACAAGGTAGAATATATGTTGATAATAAAGGTAAATACCCTGTTTTAGATGCCGATATGAAGGCTGAAGGGATTAGAGTTCCATCATTAAGATTAAAAATAGCAAATGCTAATATTAAAACTGATAAGCATCATATACATTTAATTTCTAATGGGAAATTTAAACGTGCTAATTATTCATTCAATGGTAATTTAAATAATGCTTTATTATTCCCAGTTGTTGTTAATCATGTTGATTTAGGAGTTGATTATATTGACATTGCTAAAATATTACAATCATTTAATAAGCAAAATACAGCTGCAGTTACTCAGCAAGAAATAGTTAAAGAAGTTGCTGATGATGAAAGCGAAAAAGCTGATGATGCATTTGTATTCAATACTGGATTAATAGTTATCAATGATTGTAATTTCCATTTGAAAAAAGCTAAATTTAAACAAATTAACATGGGAAATCTTCATGCTTTATTAACACTTGATAAACATGGTATTTTACAAATTCAATCAAATAAATTTGATTTTGCAGAAGGATATTCTGGTTTAAAAGTTCGATGTGATTTAATGAAACATTTATATTATGTAAAATTAGGTGTGAAAGATGTTAATTCTGATATTATTGCAACTTCATTATTGAATTTAAGTAAAGAAATATCAGGAAAAGCAAAAGGTTTAATTGAATTAAATACAGATGATACTTTCAAGTTAAATGGTGTTATAAAATTTGATATTTGCGATGGAACAATTGGTAAAGTTGGATTTTTAGAATATGTTTTAAAATTTGCTGCATTATTTAGAAATCCAATGGCAATGATTAGCCCGTCTACATTAATGGATTTAGTTAATATTCCAGAAGGGCATTTTGAGAATATTAATGGTGAATTAACCTTAAAAGATAATAAAATAATGCCTCTAAAGATAAAATCAAAATCTCCTCAATTAAGCTCATTTATAATAGGAACGTTTGATTTAGAAACAAGAGATGCAATTCTTCGTATTTATACAAAGATGTCTAACAAGAAAAAAGGTGCAGCAGGTCTTTTAAGAAACATTTCATTAAATGCATTGGCAAATAGAATTCCATTAGGAAATTCTAATGAAACAAATTATTATTCTAATGAAATTAAACAATTGCCAGAGTTAGAAAATGAAAAAGACGCACAAATATTCTTGACTAAAGTCGATGGTGATGTAGAAAAAAATAACTTTATATCATCATTAAAGCGAATTAAGTAATCAATAGTTGATTTTTTTATTTTATATACTAATATGTTTTGCATAGATATTAAGGAGTAAAATATATTGGTTATAAATATTCCAAAATATAATCAAAATCAACAAATTTTGCAACCAACAAAGCTTAATAAAACTGCATCAATTACAGGTTCATTGCTTGGAATTATGGGGGCTACAGCTATTATTGCAAAACAAAGAAAGGTTAATTTATCATTAAAAAATCTTTTTAATATTGAATATAAAGGTTATGAAGTTTTAGAGTTTGCTTCCGGTTCAATAATGGGAGGTTTTATTGGTGGGAGCTTAACAGATAAAAAACATGTTAAGAAAAAAATGGAAGAAGGTGTAAGCCAAATTGTTGGGAATTATATTGTTCCGACATTATCTGTTGTTGCAGGTGTAAAATTGTATAATAATCTAACTAAAAATTCTCAATTAAAAAATTCTAAGATTGCTCGTTTTGCTGCTGGGATGATAAGTCTTGCAGGTGGAGTTATTGGTGGTAATAAAGCTTCCTCAATAATTAATAAACATTTATTCAATGATAAAAATACAAGAAGTGTTAATTGGAAAGATTGGGCTTCTCAGTTTGATAATACTTGTTTTGTAACGTCAATAGCATCTCGAGGCTCAAATGTTGCTAAAATTGCATCAAAATTTATTCCGTTAACTCATATTTTACCTGGGGTTGCAATCGGAACAAAACAGTAAATGAATTTGATTTATATTTTATGCTATCTTTGAAAAATATTTTGTATTAAAATATTTATAAAAGGAGATGTTATGAGAGAAGAATTATTAGCTATTGTAGAAAAAAATAGCCGAATTGATACGAAAGAACTTGCAGTTTTGTTAGGTGTCCAAGAAATTGATATTATTAATGAATTAGCAAAGTTGCAAGATGAAGGAATTATTTGTGGATTTCATACTTTAATTAATTGGGAAAAAACTGATATAGAAAAAGTTATGGCTTTAATAGAAGTTAAAGTTACACCACAAAGAGGCCAGGGTTTCGATAGTATTGCAGAACGTATTTACAAATACCCTGAAGTTAGAGCTGTTTATTTAATTTCAGGAGGATTTGATTTACTTGTAATTTTAGAAGAAAAAACTTTAAAAGAAATTGCAAACTTTGTATCAGATAAATTATCTCCTTTAGATAGTGTTTTAAGTACAGCAACACATTTTATTTTAAAGAAATACAAAGATCATGGAATAATGCTTTCTGAAAAATATGAAGATAAAAGAGAGGTAATTACTCCATGAGAAATCCTTTGTCCGATGCAATAGTAAATATAAAACCCTCAGGTATAAGAAAATTTTTTGATATAGTTTCAGAAATGAAAGATGCAATATCATTAGGTGTTGGTGAACCTGATTTTGATACTCCTTGGCATATAAGAGATGAAGGTATTTATTCTTTAGAAAAGGGTAGAACTTTTTATACTTCAAATTCTGGGTTAAAGGATTTGAAAGTTGAGATTTGTAATTATATGAAACGTTCTCAGAATGTTGAATATAACCCAGATACTGATGTTCTTGTGACTGTAGGTGGTTCTGAAGCTATTGATATCGGGTTCAGAGCTATGATTAATCCAGGAGATGAGGTTTTAATTCCACAGCCTAGTTATGTTTCTTATGAGCCTTGTGCAATTTTAGCAGGGGCAAAACCTGTAATAATTAATTTAAAAGCTGAGAATGAATTTAGGTTAACAGCAGAAGAATTAGAAGATGCAATTACTGATAAAACAAAGATATTAGTTCTTCCATTCCCTAATAATCCAACAGGTTCTATTATGGAAAAAGAAGATTTAGAAAAGATTGCAAAAGTTATTATAGAAAAAGATATTTTTGTTATGTCTGATGAAATATATGCAGAATTAACATATAAGGATAAACATGTTTCAATAACTTCTATTCCAGGAATGAAAGAAAGAACTATTTTAATAAATGGTTTTTCTAAAGCTTATGCGATGACAGGTTGGAGATTAGGTTATGCGTGTGGTCCTAAAGAAATTATTCAACAAATGACAAAAATTCATCAATACGCAATTATGTGTGCTCCTACAACAAGTCAATATGCTGCAGTTGAGGCATTAAAAAATGGTGATGACGATATTAAAGAAATGAGAACGGCATATAATCAAAGACGTAGATTTTTGATGAATGCTTTTAAGGAAATGGGACTAGAATGTTTTGAACCTTATGGTGCATTTTATGTTTTTCCTTGTATAAAAGAATTTGGAATGACAAGTGAAGAATTTGCAACAAAATTTTTGAAAGAAGAAAAAGTTGCAACTGTTCCGGGTACTGCTTTTGGTGATAGTGGTGAAGGATTCTTAAGAATATCTTATGCGTATTCTCTTGAAACATTAAAAATAGCTATGGAAAAATTAAAAAAGTTTGTTGAAAGATTAAGAGCCGAAAAATAATGAAACAGTGTTTAAAAGCTATTATTATTTTACCTTTTAATGTTTTATTTGTAATTCCTTGTATAATTTTGTATTTTACAAACTATAAGTACATATATATGGGGATAGTTCCATTAATAATTGGCTCTTTATTTTTGATATTTGGTCTTATTTTTGCAATATGGACAATGAGATTGTTTAACAATGTCGGTAAAGGTACTGCTGCACCTTGGGCTCCACCTAAAAACTTAGTTGTCGAAGGCCCTTATCGATATGTTAGAAATCCTATGATTACAAGTGTATTATCAATCTTATTTGCAGAAAGTATTATATTGCATTCTTATCCTATTTTATATTGGATGTTTATATTTTTTGTAATGAATATTATTTATTTCCCATTATTTGAAGAACGTCAATTAATTGAACGTTTTGGGAATGAGTATATTGAATATAAAAGAAATGTTCCAAGATGGATTCCAAGATTAACAGCTTGGAAGAAGTAATCTTAAGTCTTTTTCTTTAATTATAATGTTAGCTTCTTTTTCAAGTATTGGTTTCCCACAGAAAGAAACTCGTTTATCTGCATATTGAAACATACTTAAATCATTTGCTCCGTCACCTATAACAAGAGTATTTTCTCGAGTTATATCTAGTAGCTTTTGTATTGTTAATAACATTTGCCCCTTTGAATTATTAAACATCATTTCGCCACCAACCATGCCTGTAAGTATTCCATCTTTAGAGTGAAGAATGTTTGAAAATTCCCCGTCTAGTCCTAGTTTTTTAGCAAATGGAACTGTCGCATTTTTAAACCCACCAGAAAAACATACAACTTTATATCCTTTGTGTTTTAGTTCTTTAATTGTTTCTTCTGCTCCATTCATTAGAGGTAAATTTTCACAGATTTTATTAACAGTATCGACTTTGAGTCCACGAAGAAGAGAAACACGTTTTTGTAGACTTTCAAAAAAGTCTAATTCTCCTTGCATAGCTCGAGTTGTAATATCTTTTACTTCTTCTTCAATTCCAACTTCCCGTGCAAGAAATTCAATTGTTTCTCCGTCCATTAAAGTAGAATCAAAGTCAAAAACTGCTAATTTCATAAATATTCCTTATGCTGAAAGATTAACATATTTAGGATCGTGAACTCCGTCAATCTGAGCAATTCCAGATAGAGTTTTTTCATTAACTTCAGAATCAATATTGATAACCATTATAGATTCTGTTTCGTGTTTATCGTTCTTTTGAACAACGTTCATTGAGCCAATATTTATGTTATTTTCACCAATAACTTGTGCAACTTTTGCAATCATAGATGGTTTATTAACGTGTGGAACAAGTAACATATGTTTTTCAGGTCTGATACTTGTTTCATAATCGTTAATTTTAACAATTCTAGGAATATCTTTTGCAACTAATGCTCCTGCAACTGTTGTTGTTCCTTTATCAGTTGTTAATTTAATGGTTAATAAGCCTGCAAAATTGCATTTAACTTTTGAACGGCTTGAAATTATATCAATACCTCTTTTCTTTGCAAGAACAGGGGCATTTACGTAATTAACTCCTTCTAGCATAGATGATAAAGCTCCTTTTAAAACTGCAACTTCAAGAGGTTGAATGTCTAATTCTGCTAAATCACCTTGTGCTGTAATTTCTATTGTCTTAATCATACCACCTGTAATTTGCATTGCAAGTTCACCTGAGTTTTCTGCAATTTGCATGTAATCTTTTACAGGTTCTAATTTATCAGGTCTTAATGATGGAATGTTAACTGCAGATGAAGCAGAACCTCCAGATAAAACTTCTTTTATTTGTTCAGCAACATCAATTGCAACATTTATTTGTGCTTCTTTTGTACTTGCTCCTAGGTGAGGTGTTAATACAATATTTCCTTCACAATGGATTAATGGACATTCTTGAATATTTGGTTCGTTTTCGTAAACATCAATAGCCGCTGCTGCAACTTGTCCTGCTTCAATCGCATCTTTAAGGTCTTGTTCGTTGATAATTCCACCTCTAGCACAATTTACAAGACGAACACCTTTTTTCATTTTTGCCATTGTATCTTTGTTAATCATATTAACAGTGTCTTTTGTTTTAGGAACATGTAACGTAATAAAATCGCATTTTGGCCAAAAATCATCTAGGTTTTGGACATACTCTCCACCCATTTTTTCAACAACTTCTTTTGATGTAAATGGATCAAATACAACTAATTTCATACCTAGAGCAAGTGCTACTTCTGCTACATGTGAACCAATTTTACCTAACCCAATAATACCTAGAGTTTTACTAAATAATTCACAACCAGTAAATTTTGCTCTATCCCATTTTCCTTCTTTTGTAGAAGTTGCTGCAGGCGCTATATTTCTTGCCATTGCAAGCATTAAAGCAACTGTATGTTCTGCTGCTGCCATTGTATTGCCATCTGGAGAGTTAACAACAATAATACCTTTTTGAGTTGCTGCATCTAAATCAATGTTATCAACTCCAACACCTGCTCTTCCTATAATTTTTAAATTATTTCCTGCTTCAATAATTCTAGGAGTAACTGTAGTTTGACTTCTAACCATTAAAGCATCATACTGTGGAATAATTTTTACTAATTCATCTTCAGTCATTGTTGGTAAAAAATCTACTTCAGCAACTGAAGCAATAATATTACCAGCTGATTCATTTATTTTGTCTGTAACTAAAACCTTCATTATATCTCCTTTAACTCGTTAATAATAGTTTGGACACCTTTACCTACTTCAAATTTGTGTCCAAGTTTAACCAATGTTGCTTCTAATGCTCCAACTGCAGCGATTAAATCTCTATCGCATACGAAACCTAAAGTACCCATTCTAAATATTTTGTCTTTAAGTTTATTTTGTCCATTTGCAACAACGATATCAAAATCTTTTTTCATAGTACTTCTGATATCTGGTACGGAGATTCCTTCAGGTGGTAGTATTGATGTAATTGAGTGACTTGCATTATTGTCATCTTTTACTAAAAGTTCAAGATTAATAGCTTTAATTGCTTTTCTTAAAGCCATAGCGTGACGCCTATGACGAGCATTCATGTTATCAATACCTTCTTCTTTAATCATTTTTAATGCTTGGTTAAGCCCTACTATTAAATTAACAGCAGGAGTAAATGGAGTTGTATCTCCTTCAACAGCTTTTTTATGTGCAGCCCAATCGAAATAGAAACTAGGGTATTTACATTGTTCGTATACTTTCCAAGCTCTTTCATTCGCTGTTAAAAATGCTAATCCTGGTGGAATCATAAAACCTTTTTGAGAACCTGATACTAGAACATCTATACCCCACTCATCAGGCTTGCAAGGCATAGCACAAACAGATGTAACACCATCTACAACAGATATTGCACCATGTTCTCTTATTATTGAACATAAAGTTTTAATATCATTAGCAGCCCCTGTTGAAGTTTCACTATGAGTAAGAGTTACAATTTTAATTTCTTTATTCGTATCTTCAGCAAGTCTTTGTTTCAACACTTCTGGATTAATAACTTCGCCTGCCTCAACTTCTATTTTTTCAACGTTAGCACCTCTTGATTCTGCAATTTTAGCCCAACGGTTACCAAAATTCCCAAGAGATAGGCATAGAACTTTATCACCTTCATTTACAAGGTTTTCTAGTGCTGCACACATCGCTCCTGTTCCACTTGATGTAAACATAAATACATCATTTTTTGTTTGGAAAACATATTTTAAATTTTCATAAACTTCTTTTAATATGGAGGAGAATTCAGATGATCGGTGTCCAATAGGGTGTTTTGCTATTTCCATCATCACTGATTCTGGTACTGGTGTAGGACCTGGAATCATTAAAAAAGTTTTGTCTTTCATTAATTCTCCTCCTTATTTTATACAAGTTAATTTTGACATAAAATAAAAAATAATGATAGTTTGTAAGAAAAATTAATATTTCAGCAAAAAATATATTTATAAGTGTTATTTATAATGAAAATAAGGAGTAAAATGAAATGAAAATCCCAGCTATAAAATCAGGAAATGCAGTTACAAGACAATATCGAAATATGAGAAAATTATTAGGGGCTGCAACAATTGGCTCAGGTACTTCTGCAGTTGCTGCAGGTCATGCATTTACGTCAAAACAACCTGTTGAAGGAGCTTTATGTTCAGCTTGTTTGGTATATACTTTAAAAGGGATTCAAGATGCTTTTTCTGCAATGAAACAGTTAAGACCTGATTATAAGGCTATCGTAAAAAGAGCAAAAAGTATTTATAACAAATAGGAGTAAAAATGAAATTACAACCATTGAAAGCTGGCACTGCAATTACTAGACAATATAATAATGCAAAAAAAATCGCTTTATCTACAGGAGTTGGTTCTGGAGTTGCTTTATCATCATTAGGGCATGCAATGTCGAATAAAAATCCTTTAGAAGGAGGTATTGCTATGTCAGGATTTTGCTTATTAGCTGATACATTTGTGGATTCTATTAAACATATAAAAAAATTAAAACCTGATTATAATGCAATAGTAAAAAGAGCAAAAAGTATCTATAATAAATAGGCTTTAAGCAATTGTTATTTCATCTAAAGAATTTATTGCATAAGGTGATGTTTCTAATAAACATTTTTTTTCAATTTGTCCTGTTGCAACAAGAATAGTTTTTTCAATTCCTGCATTGATTGCAGCTAAATAATCCATTGGAGCATCTCCAATCATAATAGTTGTTTGTGGATTTGCATTTATTGCTGTTATTGCCATTTTAGTAGGAATTCCACTTTCTTTGTGTTCTGGTGTTGATTCTCTACCTATAACAACTTCAAATAAATCTTCCCAATTAAAATGATTTAAAGTTAGAAGAGTAGATTCTTTTGAATCGGATGTTACAATACCACATTTTATACCTAGTTGATGGACTTTTTTAATAAAATCAATTGCAGAATCAATAGGTTTTGTATATTTTTCCATTTCTTTATAAAAAATAGTATTTATATAATCAAATATTTCTTCGATTTCTTGATGTGTTGTTTCAATATTACATTCTTTTAAATTTTCGCAGAAGATATCTATTATTTGGGGTCTTGAATAAAGAGCAGTAATTCCGTCTTTTAGCATTTTCCCTTTTGTATTGTCATAACCTAAATACAAGCAAAGTTTGTTAAATAATTTATCATTCATATTAAATCTTTTGATAACTTCCTTTGCTCTTAATTCAGTCATTTGACCCCAAAAATAGTGCAAATCAATAAAGGTACCATCCTTATCAAAAAGGATGGTATCAATATTATTTATTTCCCAATCTTTAGTTTTTAAACTAATCACGCATATTCTCCAATGAAGTATCTATAAGATTTTTTGCAATTTTTACTGCCTGTTCCATTACTTCTTCATTTTCATAAAAATCATCTCTTTCGAGATATTCTTTTACAATTTTTCGAGCATATGACCCAACGGCTAAACAATGTGGTTTTACTCCACACATTTTAGTCAATTCTGTTGATTTTGTGTTTGTTCCTCCTGACATCATTATGTATGCAGGCATGTTTGCGTTTTGGAATAACTGGGCTGTTGCAACGGCTTGTAAGGTTGTACCATACTCGTCATTGCTTCCACTCATTGCAATTCCATCGGCTTGAATAATTGTTGTGAATGGTTTGCGAATGTTTAACATTCTCTTTACTCGTTCTTTTAACTTTCTATCCCCTAATTCAGAACGGTCAATGGAAATACATAACATTCCATCAAATATCTCATTTATTTGTAACCATTTTTCATCAACATCTTTTTCATCTTCTGTTATCGCATGAAATTCAATACAATCAATCCCTTTTTCAATAAGTTTTGGTAATACTTCATTGTAATCTTGAAGTTGGCTAACCATTTCGATTGCTTGTTTCGGACATTGTTTAGCACATTGTGTACAACCTAAACAACGTTCTTTTTTTACTTTGTATTTATCAAGTTCAATTATTGCATCGTGTGGACAGATTAACTTACATTTTCCACATTTGACACATTTTTCTTGATCAATTACAGCTTTAGTGATGTGAGGGTCATCATCAATACCAACGCTTACACATAGATATCGATTATCTTTTATTCCTGCTCTTTCTAAGCCTCTTTTTGCTGCGTCTACAATTTCAGGTTTTGCACACAAGTCAAAAAACATACACCCAGCTTTTGAATATATAGTTACAAGTCTTTCAACTTCTTCTGCATCTTCATTTCCTGCTCCACAAACAAGTTTGAAGCATTGACGTTGTTCTAATAAATCTTTTAACATATTATACTATTCCTTGTGCTCTCATAGCTTTAGCAAGTTTTTGGAATGCTGCAATATTTGCACCTGCAACATAATTTCCACTACATCCATATTTGTCAGAAGCATTTTTACATGCTTCAAATATATTAATCATTATTTGATTAAGTTTTGATTCTACTTCCTCAAAAGTATAAGAAAATCTCATACTATTTTGAGACATTTCAATTGCAGATGTTGCAACACCTCCAGCATTTGCTGCTTTAGCAGGTGCAACTAATACATTATTTTTTAAGAAATATTCAGTTGCTTCTGCTGTACAAGGCATATTTGCACCTTCTCCAATTGCAATTACTCCATTTCCAACAAGTTTTTTAGCAGAATTTAAGGTGACTTCATTTTGAGTTGCGCATGGTAAGGCTATATCAGCTTTAATAGTCCAAACAGGAGAATCCTCATTAATTCTTTCCATATATTGTGCATCTTTGTGTTCTCTTAAGTATTCTTTGATTCTTCCTCTTTCGACTTCTTTGATTTGTTTAATAAGGTCTAAATCAATACCATTTTTATCATAGATACAACCATTTGAATCACTCATTGCAACAACTTTTGCACCATATTCCATTGCTTTTTCACAAGCGTAAATTGCAACATTACCTGATCCAGAAATAATAACTGTTTTGCCTTGTAATGAATTTTGGTGAGCTTTTAACATTTCTCTCATAAAGAAGATTAGTCCATAGCCGGTAGCTTCTTTTCTTGCTAATGAACCCCCATAAACAATTTCTTTACCTGTTAAAACTCCTCCTTCAAATGCATCTCTAATTCTTTTATATTGACCGAATAAATATCCAATTTCTCTAGCTCCTACTCCTATATCACCAGCAGGAACATCTACATCTTGGCCAATGTGTCTATATAATTCAGTCATAAAGCTTTGACAAAATCTCATTATTTCATTATCTGATTTCCCTTTAGGATCAAAATTACTTCCACCTTTTCCTCCTCCAATAGGTAGACCTGTTAAGGCGTTTTTAAATATTTGTTCAAATCCTAAAAATTTCATAATACTTTGGTTTACGCTTGGGTGAAATCTTAAACCTCCTTTATATGGTCCAAGTAATGAACTGAATTGTACTCTATACCCTCTGTTGACATGTACTTGTCCATTATCATCCATCCAAGGAACTCTAAAAGTTATAATTCTTTCAGGTTCAACCATTCTTTCTAAAAATGCATTTTTTTCATAATCATCATGTGCATCAATTACAGGTTCTAATGACTCAAGAACTTCTTTTACAGCTTGTAAGTATTCAGCTTCTTGTGGGTTTTTCTTTTCTGTATCAACTAAAACTCTTTCTAAGTACTTATTCATAATCCATTTCCCTTCCAAAATATTTCTTTTTTTATACAACGATAGAACGTTAATTTCAATATTTTTTATATTTTTTATTTAAATAAAATTTTTTATTATTTTATTGAATTAGATGTATTAGTTCTTCGTATTTTTTTATATCTCCAGAAGCTTTGTATAATTCTGCAGCTATTTCAATATCGTTTTGGGCCTTTGCATATTGTTCTGTTTTTATATAACAAATCCCTCTAAGATAATATGTTTGTGGTGAATATGTTTTTAAAGTTATTGCTTTTGTTAAATCTTTTATTCCATTTTTATAATCATGATTAAGAGTATATGCTAATCCTCTATTGTCATATAATGAACCTAATTTTTTGTCTATTTTGATTGCTTTTGAAAAATAATCAATTGCTTCTGGATAATGATCCTGTTGTATTGCAATTAACCCTAAAGAATTATATGCTAATGGGTATTTAGGGTTAATTTTTATTGTTTTGTTGAAATCAATCTTTGCTCCTCTTACGTTATTTAGAATTAACTTAAGATTTCCTCTATTGTAGTATGCGTTATAATAATTATTGTCTAATTTAATTGCTGTATTAAAATCATTTAGAGATTTATTATATTCTCCGAGGTTTCTGTATATTAAACCTCTGTTATTATACATCTTTGAGGATTTGGGGTCCTCTTTTAAACAAGCATTTGTTAAGTTCAGTGCTTTTTTGAAATTTTGTTTATTGATTGCTTTTATTATTTCAATTTCATTTTGTTCGTAATTTGAACTATTTGCAAATGAAATATTATTGTTAAAATATATAAAAAATATCCCTAGTATTAAAATAATAAAATAATTTATTTTTTTCACTTTCAAACCTCAAAATTAATTACATTCTTTATATAATTTTTCTAATTCATTATATTTATCTTGTAGTGTTTTTATTTGTTTATTTAAATCTGTAATATTATTAAATAAGTAATTATAAAATCTTGTTTCATGTGATCTCAAAATCCATTCATCTTCATATATATTTAGAGATTTAGTTAAGTTACTAATGATTTCATCAGCAAATTGTTTTTCATAATATTTATTTAAGAATTCTTTTAATTTAATTAATAATGAACTATTAATTGCACAGAAATTAGATTCAAATTTCCAAGGAGTTGCCCTAAATGGGATTTTAGATATTTTAATTAATTTATTATATAAATCCTCTTTATTGTTTATTAGCTTAATTATTCCAAGAGATTCAAATTTATTTTTAATTTCAGGGTTATTAATTGCGAATATATTAGAATTTCTATATTTTATATTATCAGGCCAACTTTCATATATAAAGCTCTCACCCCAAGCATTAGGTCTCATATAACCTATTACATCATGTAAACAGATTAATGATTCTTCATGCAAAAATGGAATTACCATTAATAAATCAATCAAAGGAAATGGGTGAGAATGTGCTCCATCAATGAATACTAAATCTAGTTTTTGGTTAGTATCTATTATTGATTCAATGTCTAAGCTGGTTTTATTAAGTCCAAGTTTGAAATGTTCTTTTTCTTGTTTTGTTGCTTCATTTTTTACAGCAACTCCAAATGTTTCTGAATTATTCCCAATATCAATTCCATATTGTTTATAATTTTCATATAAATTACAACCAGTTTTTAACATATATAAAGATGTCACACCTGTATATGTTCCAATTTCTAGAACATTAGTGATATGCTTTTGATTTGAAAACTTATATTCTGTTATTAGACCTATTAAAAGTGATATTTGTGATTTTGTTATATATGATGGATATTGGTCTGTGTAGTTAGAATTTTTTTTAAATATTTCGTATCCAATTTTTTCATAATAATCTTGTTCAAACATTTTTATTTTTACCCCTTAGTTTACTCTCGATCGAAGCTAGACAAAGCTAACGCTTTATGCTTCTCACCCCTACTCTTTATCATTGTACTTATTAAATAAGCATGGAGAAGGTGGGATTGTCTTGCTCGTTCGCGTATAACGGGTCTACGGTTTTTCTTTTCACAAGTTACACTTGTTCCAAAGAAAAGACCTTCGCCCTCAGCTCACTCGCGCTCGAACCTAGACAAAGCTAACGCTTTATGCTTCTCACCCCTATTCTTTATCATTGTACTTATTAAATAAGTATGGAGAAGGTGGGATTGTCTTGCTCGTTCGCGTATAACGGGTCTACGGTTTTTCTTTTCACAAGTTACACTTGTTCCAAAGAAAAGACCTTCGCCCTCAGCTCACTCGCGCTCGAACCTAGACAAAGCTAACGCTTTGTGGTTCTCATCCCTATTCTTTATCATTGTACTTATTAAATAAACCCGGAGAAGGCGGGATTCGAACCCGCGGTGAAGTTTCCCTCACACAAACGTTCCAGGTTTGCACCTTAAACCACTCGGACACCTCTCCATACTTTGATTATACAAAATTATTTTTATTTGTAAATCTTTTATTTTTAGTGCTATAATGTTGATGTTTACAATAGGAGCATATGATGAAATCTTTTGATTGGGACGATAAATATGACGTAGGGGTTAGACGTTTTAATGAACAGCATATGCAACTACTTAAAATTCTAAATGATGTTTATATTGCAATGAATGATAAACAAGATAAGTATGCAATTGCTCAAATATTAAATGATTTATTAAAATATGCAAAAGAGCATCTTACGGAAGAAGAAGCTTGTCTGAAAGCTAATAAATATCCTGATTTTATAAATCATAAAAAATTACATGAAAATTTTATTAATAAATTAACTCAATTTTGTAAAGATTTTAAAGCAGATAAATTTTCTCTACATTTTGAAATTGCTGTTTTTCTTAAAAATTGGATTACTAATCATATTATGGTTGTGGATAAAGAATACACTGAGTTTCTAAACTCAAAAGGTATTTATTAAAGAGTGATAGCTGGATTTTCGTGATAGTTGTTCTGTATTATAGGTGGACATTATTCTGTTGCAAGTTCTCCTCGATAAAATTTCATAAGATTTTGTAATCTCATTTGTTTTTCTTGTATTCTTTCGAATCCATTTTTAATTTCTTCTAGTTCTGCTAATAATGTAGCTACATCTTTTCTCTGTTGTTCTTTTGTTTCTTCTTTTACATCAACTTCTACCCAATTCCCAGGGAAGCAACCATTAAAAAAATCTCTTTTATTCTTATTCATGTATTAAACTCCTTCAATTAATCCATGTACTAAATCTAAACTGTCATAGTTTCCATATTTAAATGTATATGCTTGTTTTGCGTATTGACTAACTTCTGTTTTAATTTCTTTAAAAGATTCTGACCCAAAATCAAATCCAGTCATTTCTGAATATTCAATCATCATTTCATCAACGTCAAAATACTTATCCATATTTTTATCCTCTAACCAACTCCTAACGACAATTTAAATATCGACATTTTTTCCAAAAACTTTAATACATCTTGTAAAATGTTAAATTTTTGTTACAATAGTATTAAATAATAAGGATAAATAATAATGAAAATTATAATTGGTGCAGACCACGGTGGCTTGTTGTTAAAAGATAAAATTACGCAACATCTAAAAGATAAAGGATATGATGTAGAAGATGTTGGAACATATTCTGCAATGTCATGTGATTATCCAATGATTGCAAAAGAATTAACAACAAGAGTTCTTGATGATTCAGCAAATTTAGGAATATTAGTTTGTGGTACAGGAATTGGAATGTCTATTTATGCTAATAAGGTAAAAGGTATAAGAGCTTCTCATTGTACTGATACATATTCTGCAAGATTAACAAGGCAACATAATGATTCAAATGTTTTATGTTTAGGAGAACGTATAACTGGTATGGGGTTAGCCTTGGATATTGTTGATGAGTGGCTAAGTGCATCTTTTGAAGGTGGTAGGCATCAAAGACGTGTTGATATGATAAATGAATTAGATGAGGTGAAATAATAATTAATGGAAAATATTTCGTCTTTAAAGTTAGCTTGTGTAATTGCAAGAATACTTGATGAAAAATTAGGGAAAAATATAACGATACTAAATATAAGCCATGTTTCATCTTTTGCTGATTATTTTGTTATATGTTCAGGCGATGTAAGCACACAAGTAAAAGCATTAACTGAATCTGTTCGGTTATTAATAAAAGATTATTTTTCAATACTTCCTTTGCGTATTGAACAAGATATGCGTAATAAATGGAATTTATTAGATTATGGAGAAGTCGTTGTTCATGTTTTGCAGAAAGATGAACGTGAAACGTATGCAATAGAGAAATTCTGGAACCATTCGTATAGTGTTTCTGAAGAAGAATGGATGAAAGAATCACAAGAATATTCTGAATACGAAAATAATAAGTAACAAAATAATAAGAACTTTACGGAAATAGGATAATACGGTAGAATTTAGTTATGAATGAACAAGAAATTAAACAAGCAATACAAAAAACAGTAATCGCATTGGCAAAAGAGCCAAAGAACCCAGATCATTATCATGAGTTAGCAAAATATTATGCTATGCAAGAAGAATATGAAAAAGTTATTTCTATTTATGAAAGTTTATTAGCTTTTGAACCAAATGATATGGATGCTTTATTGAATATTGGCAGTATTTGGTTTTATGAAAAAGAGTACAGGAAATCTCTAAAATATTTCGAAAAAGCAATGAGTGTTAATCCAAGTAATTATTTAGTTTATTATAACTTGGCAAATACTTATGCAGAGATGAAAAATTTTGCTAAAGCATTAAGATGGTATAATAGAACTTTGGATTTTATATCGACAGAACCAGAAGTGTATAATTCAATAGCTCTTTTATATCATGATTTTGATGATTTTGTGGAAGCAAAAGCTTATTATGAAAAAGCATTATCATTAGATCCTAAAAATTTAACTGCTTTAGTAGATTTAGGTAATGTTTGTTTTAAATTATATGATTACGAAGGAGCTTATAATTATTATCATCAAGTATTTGAAATTGAGCCTACCAATCAAACCGTTGCTTTATGTTTAGCAAATACTTTATCTCTTCTAAAAAAAGAAGATATGGCTAATAAATATTTTGAATTAGCTTTAACTTTAGAAGGTGATAGTCATTATAGAGCTATAATTTGTTATGCAATATCAAAATCAGATTTCAAACGCTATGATGAAGCTATAGAATTATACAAAAAAGCTATTGAGATGAATCCTCAAGAATCAAAGGCATATATTTTATTAGGTAATATGTATTCAAACTTAAGGAATTTTGAAGATGCTGAGAAACAATATAAGGCTGCTTTAAGAATTTCTAAGTTAGATCCAGATTTATATATTTTAATAGCTAATACTTACTATATGAATAATGAAGTTGAACGTTCAATTTATTCATATAAGGCTGCAGTTGGTTTAAGACCTGAGAATGACGAATTTAAACTTGTTTATATTCAGGTTTTAGAAGATTATATTGAAGATTTAAGAAAGGATGAAGTAATTGAAGAATTCTAATAGACCTTATATGATAGAAAGATTAATTGCTGCATCTACATATTTAAGTATGGGGATGGTCGGTTTTGTTTGGATTATTTTTTGTGCTATAACAAAAAATAATCTTAGATCCTTCTTAAAATATCATATATTTCAATCTTTCTTTTTAATAATGGCATTATTCTTGCTTAATATATTTGTTAGTTTTGTTGTAAGTATCTTAGGTATTATTCCATTTATCAATATATTAGTTTATAAAATTTTATTTTTCTTTACTGCTCCAATTTTAGCCGGGCTTTCTATAGCAAGCCTAGTTATGTTGGCATTAATGTTTTATTTAGTATTTACATCTTTGCAAGGAAAATATAGCTATATTCCTTGGATTTCAAATATAATTGATTCAAATGTCGGAAGATAGTTCTTCAAATAACGTAGAAGCTTCTTGAATACTAACATTTCCATTTGGTACTATTAATACCTTTACAAGAATTGTTTTATTAGTGTATTCTATTTTAATGATGTCTCCAACTTTAAGTTGTTTTGCTGGCTTTGCAATGTTTCCATTAACATAAACTTTGCCCATTTCAGAAACAGAGTTTGCGACAGTTCTTCTTTTTATTAATCTTGAAACTTTTAAAAATTTATCTAATCTCATATTTTTATTTTACCATGTAAAAATGCAGGTTAAATTTTAACCTGCATTTTTACATTATCAAAATTAAAATTATGATTTAATTAGTAAGCTAGCTCCTATAACACCAGCTGAGTTACCTAATTGAGCAGGAACAATTTCTACAGCAGAACCAGCAATAGGCATTGCTCTTTTAATAAGATTTTCTTTAATAGGGTTTAGTAATATATCTCCAGCAGCAGCAACTCCACCTCCAATAATTATTTTTTCTGGATTAAGTAAGTTGACAACACTAGCAAGTCCTATTCCAATATATTCTCCCATAATAGTAAATATTCTTTTAGCAACAGGATCTCCTTGTTTCGCAGCTTCAGAAACTATATATGGTGTAATATCAGGGTTGGCTAATTCTCTATATTTTGTAGATTTTCCACCTTTAATATATTCTTCAGCCATTGCAACAATACTTGGTCCAGATGCAAATGCTTCTAAGCAACCTCTATCGCCACATCCACAAAGAGGTCCACCGTTCATTTCAAGTTTTATATGACCTATTTCTCCGGCAGCATTACTTGCACCTCTAACTAGTTTACCGTTTATAATCAAACCTGAACCAATACCAGTCCCAACAGTTATACATATAAGGTTTTCACATCCAATACCTGCGCCATAGTTAAGTTCTCCTAAAGCTGCACATCTAACATCATTGTCAACCCTTGTTGGTATTCCAAATTCTTTTTCTATAATTTCAGCAATAGGAACATCAACCCAACCAGGGATATTTGGAGCAAGTCTTACTATACCTTTTTGATAGTCAATTTGTCCTGGAAATCCAAAACCAATTCCTTCAATAGATTTTGCTTCAGATTTGGTTTCTTTTATAAGTTCAGAAATGGCTTCTTTCATATTATTTATTGTATATTCATATCCCATTTCAGCTCTTGTAGGTATAGAGTTTGAATAAATGATATTACCTTGTTCATTAACTAAAGCAATTTTAACGTTTGTCCCACCTACATCAATACCAATTCTGTTGCCCATTATAAATCTCCTTTTTTTACTATTCTCGGCTATCTAAATTTTATATTAAACAAATGTCTTGGTAAAGAGGGGATTGTTTATTAATAAATGTAAATTTTTTTATATTGTTATGCAAATTATATTATTAAAAAACGTTTGTATATGTACTATAGTATAATTGTGTGTATTTTACGTAAAAGTGTGTAGATAATGAAAATATCTCAAAGATTATTTGATATGATACCTAATTTGTCTGTCAATAATAAAGGCAGATTAAAGGTGTTGAATAAAATAGGAGATTATATGGGGCGTCCGTTTGAAAATCGTTTGATAATGGGGGCTACTGCAATAGTTACACAACCATTTATAGATGAACATAATAAGAGAGTTGACAAAGAAACAGCTAGAACTTCAAGAAACAGGACTATTGGTAAAATTATTGCAGGAACAACAGTTGGTTGTATTGTAAGAAGTTCTATATATAAATTAATTCAAAAAACTACTGCTGAAGATATTTCTATTGATAGATGGGATAATTTCTTAACTCCAAGAGGTTCTTCAAAGGTTTCTCCTCATTTACAAAAAAATATGTTAAGAAATTATAGAACAGCAGTTTCTACTGTTATTGCAATGCTTGTAATGATTGGGACAAATATATTGTTTGATGTTCCTTTTACAAATAAAATTTCAAATTATTTAAATAAAAAAGATGCTAAAAAGAAAGCTGCAGAATTGGAGAATAAAACGTATAATAATCAATCATATTCAACAAGAACAAATGTTGAGAATAAATTTAAAGATAAATTTAATATTTCATCTGGGGGTGTATTATGAAAATTCCAACTCAGGTGAAAAATGTTACAGATTACATATTTGATAAATGGTCAAAAGATATAGGTTCTGTTTTGATTTGGACAACTATTGGTGGTTGGGTTGCATCTTCAAGTGCCCAAATTTTAGGTATTATGGGAAATCAAAAATATTCAAAAGAACAGAAAAACTTTATGATCCATCAAGAAATTGGTGATGCTGCAATTAATATTGGCTCTTTCTTTATTATAACGACACCATTAAAGAAATTAGCTACCAAATTAGTTAAAACTGGTAAAATTACATCATTTGCTATTAAACGTCCAATTAGAAAGCATGGTGATATAAAAAAAATTGGGAATTATGATTTTAACATAAAAAAACTTCCTTATTTTTCATCTGAGTTAGAAAAACCGTATAATTCATTTAGCAATTTTATGGGAACTTCTGCAGCTGTTATTGGTGGAATTTTATCTAGTAATATATTAACTCCAATATTAAGAAATAGATATGCTTCTCGTTGTCAAGCAAAAAAACAAACTTTATTTTCAAAAAAAATAGAAGCTAGTGATACTTTATCAATGAATTATAAACCATTAAGGCAAATAGATTCTAAATCCCCATTTGCAAATTTTAAAGGTAGAAATTTATCTATTTAAACAAACTTATTGACATAAAAAAATGTTTCATGTATGATTATTTTTGTTGAGGGCGTTTAGCTCAGTTGGTAGAGCGTCTCCCTTACAAGGAGAGGGTCAGAAGTTCGAGTCTTCTAACGCCCAC
>CALUWB010000039.1 GCA_944324375.1 Candidatus Gastranaerophilales bacterium
ACTCCACTGATAATAACTTCGTATCCGTTACCTGCTACTAAATTCCTTAAAAACTCTATATTCATTTATTATTCCCTGCCCTCTGCAAAATATTATCAATTATTTGCGAAAATATCACTGACGACATGTTCTGCTTGTCCATTATATCATGGCATTTTGTTAAAAGACAAGTTAATTTACATTTAGCACCTTCTAAACCATACAATGAAACATATGTCAATTTACCTTCAGCTTTGTCTTTCCCCATAGTTTTGCCCATCTGTTCAAATGTTGAAATTTCATCCAAAATATCATCTGCAATTTGGAAAGCTAATCCAAAAGTTTTCGCAAACTCCGTAATTTCAGAAAGCCTATCATCTTCTACACCTGCAATAATTGCACCTGTTCTCATTGCTAATTGGAACAAATCTGAAGTCTTATGAAGATGTAAATATTCTAATATTTTTTCAGCATCTTCTTTATTTTCTGAAGATGAATTGATATTAAGATATTTTCCCTCAGATTCAATATCAACAACTTGTCCTGCAATAACACCATAAGCTCCGGCATATTTAAAATATTCATTCAAAACTCTTAAAATTACAGATGGTGAAAGATTTTGAGAATATTTTGTAATAACTTGAGGTGCATAAGTTAACAAAGCATCACCAGCCAAAGTTGCAATAGCTTCACCAAAAACTTTATGATTAGTTAATTTTCCCATTCTGTAATCATCATTATCCATACAAGGTAAATCATCATGGATTAAACTTTGAGCATGTAACATTTCTATAGCGCAAGCTGTTGGCATTGCTGATTCTATATCTCCACCAAAAAATCTACAAGATTCCAAACACATTATTGGACGTAATCTTTTTCCTGGTAATGTTACTGTATATTTCATTGATTTAAAAATATCTTCAGGATATTTTTCTACCATATATTCTTCTAATGATTGGTTTACTTTTTCAATTAATTTATTCATCTATATCTTCCTTATAAAGTTGTTGTTTCAACGTTCTTCTTGATGATAATCTTTTTTGAGCACTTATTTTTACTGCAGATTTATCATTGTGTTTTTTTTCAAAGGTTTCTTTTTTGCGTCCTTCATATTTTATTTTTTCTTTGTATTCTTTTGCTTCTTCAACAAATTCTTCGTAACTTTTATATCTGCTAATTGAAATTTTATCCAAATTTTCTTTTACAGCACAATCTTTTTCCATCAAGTGAAGGCAATTTTGATATTTACATTTGCCTAAATAAGGACGCATTTCTCTAAATAATTTTGCTACATCCCAAGGCAACAAAAAATCAAATTTTAAATTACTAAACCCTGGTGTATCAATTATTCTTGTATTTTCTGAAATATTTAAAATTTCAGAATGTCGTGTTGTATGAGTTCCTCTACCTGTTTTTTCACTTATACTTTTTGTTCTTAAGTGAAAATTAGGATTTAAAGCATTCAATAAACTCGATTTGCCAACACCTGAAGATCCACAAAGAACAGATGTTTTGCCTTCCATCATTTCTTGAAAATCTTCTATACCCAATTTTTCTAATGCAGATGTGAAAATAATATCATATCCCATTGGTTCGTATATAGAATAAACTTTTTCTATTGTGTCATCATTTGTTGATAAATCATTTTTATTAAAGCAAAGTTTTATATCTATATTAAAATACTCTCCAAATGCAATATATCTATCTAATTGTTGAAAATCTAAATGAGGTTCTTCAACAGCTGATACAATAACTATTTGGTCAATATTTGATACTGCTGGTCTTAATATATAATTTTTTCGAGGCATTAAATTAACAATATGTCCATTATCAAATTCTACAATATCACCAACACAGATTTTTTTTTGTTGTTTTTTTATAACTTCTCTTAGTTTACACTCAAACATTTGATTATCTGAAAGTACATAATAAAAATCTGAATGAATTTTGATAATTTGACCTTGTTTCATCCATTACTCCACAACTTCAAGAAATTGTTTAACTATATTATCAAGTGCATCAAATTGAGCTAATTTTGCACAATTTGAACGTAATCTTGTTTGCAATTCATTGTCATTAATTAATTTATTTATAATTTCTTTTAAGGAATTAGGATTAGCATCTTTATCTTCTAAATAAATACAAGCTCCTTGTTCTTCAACAAATTTAGCATTTCTTCTTTGATGATCTGATGCTGCATGTGGATATGGAATAAGAACAGGCGCCACATCTGATGCAAAAATTTCTGATAAACTTAATGATCCTGCTCTTGATATTACTATATCTGCTGATTTTAATACTGTAACCATATCATCAAAATATGGTCTTATAATAATATTTTTATCCTTATTATAATGTGGATATAGTTTTTCTAATCTTTCAGTTACATCCATATAATTCTTTTTTCCTGTTTGAAAAATTATTTGGATATTATTAATTGTTGATAATTCTTTAACAATTTCAACAAATGCATCATCTATTGATTTAGCTCCTTGAGAACCTCCCATTACTAATAAAACTGGCCTATTATAATCTAAAGTTAAACCAGCCCTTGCCAATCCTTTTGTTAAAGTTTTAAATCTTGGTCTTAAAGGGTTACCATTAACTTGACAGTTTTTATTAGTTATATAATCTTTTGCTTTATCAAAAGCTAAAGATACAGATGCTGCATAAGGTGCTAATTTCCTTGTAACTAAACCTGGTTGAGCATCACAATCATGCATCATAAATGGTGTTTTTTTATGCAAAATTGATGCAATCATTATAGGTGCAGAAACATACCCTCCTGTTCCAAAAATTCCATCTGGTTTATATTTATTTAAATAATATAACGATTGTAAAACAGCGATAGAAAGTTTAAATCCCCACCATAAAAATTTAAGACCAAATTTTCTTGGCATTCCTTTTATATATACAGGTAAAAACTTATAACCCTTTTGTTGAACTATTGAATATTCCAAATTATTTGGATTGCCCACATAATATATTTCAACATCTTCTGAATTTTCAGCAAGAGTATCAGCAACAGCCATTGCAGGATAAATGTGCCCACCTGTACCTCCTCCTGTTATAAAATATTTTTTGCTACATATATTCGACATTTTGTTGTACCCTTATTTTTTGTACTCTCTTCTTAGAAATATTTAATAAAATACCAATCATCCATAAAGAAACCATTACAGATGAACCACCATAACTAATAAATGGCATTGGAACCCCTGTTGCAGGTAAGAATGAACTAGCAACAGACATATTTAAAAATGCTTGGAAACATATTGAGAATGTTAATCCCACAGCTAATAATTTTCCATACATATCAGGACATCTTGAAGCAATAACAAAACCTCTTTGTAACAATGTCCAGAATAAAACTAATACTAAAACGCAACCTACAAATCCTAATTCTTCACCAACAACAGCGAAAATAAAGTCAGTATGAGCTTCAGGAAGCCAAGCCAATTTTTGTTTTGAAGCTCCAAACCCAACTCCATACAACCCACCTGATGCAAATGCAACAAGAGATTGAATAATGTTATAACCAGCTCCTAATGGATCACTTTCTGGATGTAACCAAGTTGTTATTCTTGATGATTGATAACCCTTTAAACCATGCATTAATAAAACTGGAATAACTGTTGCTCCCATCATTCCTATAAGTTTTACTGAACCATTTCCACATAAATACAAAACAACTGACGTCATTCCTAACAAAATTACCATACTTAAATTTGGTTGAACAAAAATTAATCCAACCATTATTAAAATTGGAATAAAAGCAGATGCCCATTTATTAGGATCTAAAATATTTGCATCTTTATGAAATACATTTGCTAACAACATTACAATAGCAGGTTTTGCAAACTCTGATGGTTGTAAGCTTAATGGACCAATATTCAACCATCGTTGAGCCCCGTTTACAATATCACCGGTAAAATGAACTAATAATAACAAACCTATAACTATGTATGCATAAATATTTGTTACATTAACAAGTTTTCTATAATCATAATTGCTTAAAAATCTTAAACCTAAATATCCGACAATTACACCCAAAATCTGTTGAATTGCAAATTTTGCAGGATTTACTCCCATATTTACACATTTTGGTGCACTTGCTGAAAAAATAACCATTATTCCTATTACAACTAAAAATAATACTACCACCATCAATGTTTTATCAGGTGGTGTAATAATTATATTTTGCTGGGTGGTGTTTCTTGGAACACGCCCTTTATTTTGATTATTTCTTTGATAATACATATTCTTTAAAAACCGTTCCTCTTTCTTCGTATCCTTTAAACATATCAAAACTTGCACATGCAGGTGATAATAAAACGTTATCCGGTTTTAATTCTATTGCTTTATCAACTGCTGATTCAAGAGTATCAGCTTTTATTATGCGATTAAAGCCTGAAGATTTTAAGCTTTCTTCAAACCGTTCAGTTGCCTCTCCTATTAATATAACTGTTTTGATATGATTTTTTACTGATTCACAAAATTCATCTAATGTGGTTAATTTATCTCTTCCTCCTGCAATTAATGCAACATCACAATTATTAAATGAATTTATTGCAACAATTGAGGCTTCAGGATTTGTTGCTTTTGAATCATTATAAAAAGTTATTCCATTAAGTTCTCTAACTTTTTCTAATCTATGTTCTGGAACAACAAAATTCATAATTCTTTCTTTAATATGCTCATTTGTTATTCCAATTAATTTTGCAATGATAACACCACACATTATATTTTGATAATTATGATGACCTATTAAAGGACAATCTGTTAATTTTATAATAAATTCTTCTCTTCCTTTACGTTTAAAATAAATGCTATCATCTTTGATATAGCAACAATTATCATCAATCTCTTTATCAAATAAGAAAATTTCACCTGCACAAGTTTTTGAAAATTCTAATAATTTCTCATCAGCACCATTTAATATTGCAAATGCAGCAGAGGTTGGGCTTTTAAACAATTTTGCTTTTGCATTGAAATAATTTTCTAATGTTCCATGCCAAGTTATATGATCAGGTGTAAAATTTGTCCAACAAGCAATTTGTGCCCTGAAAGCATTCGTATGCTCCATTTGAAATGAACTTAATTCACAAACAAAATAATCTACATCTGAATTTAATAATGATGTTGGTGGAACTCCAATATTTCCACATACAGGAGCATTATATTCTGAAGATAAAATATGTGAAACTAATGCTGTTGTTGTTGTTTTGCCATTTGTCCCAGTTATTGCAATAAAAGGTTTTCCTGTTTCTTTATATGCTAATTCTACTTCTGATATTATTTGAACATTTTTTTCTTTAACTTTTTTATACAATTCAGACTCTAATGGAACACTAGGACTTATTATTGCAACATAAGAGTTTTCAATAAATTTGTCTGAATGTTTTCCAAATTCTATTTTTATTCCTAATTTTTTTAATTCTTTAATATCTTGTTTATCTTCTTCTTTTTCTTCTCTGCCTTCTGTTATATAAACATCTGCGCCTTTACCTGCAAGATATTTTGCTGCAGATTTCCCACTTAATGAAAAACCCATTATTAAAACTTTTTTATCATGCCAGTTAGTAATCATTATAGAACCCCTGTGTGAAATAATTCAAAAATTAAAACAGCTAAACCTGAGAAAATACAAGAAACAATAGCAAAACCTTTTACAATTTGTCTTTCTGTAAATCCACAAAGTTCAAAATGATGGTGAATAGGTGACATTTTGAAAACTCTTTTGCCAGTCAATTTAAAACTAGTAACCTGAATCATAACAGATAAACATTCAATAACAAAAATTCCAGCCAAAAGAATCAAATAAATTTCAAATTTACCCATTATAGCTAAAGTACCTAATAAACCACCAATAGCTAAAGAACCTGTATCACCCATAAAAACTTGAGCTTTTGGTTTGTTGTATTTTAAAAAACCTAATAAAGCCCCTGCCATAGCAGCAGATATTATTGCTATATAATCATAGTTTGATAATAAAGCGATAGCAGAGCAAGCCATAAATACAGGAACTCCTGTTGATGCAGCTAATCCATCTAGACCGTCAGTTAAATTGTAAGCATTAGATGCACCTGTAACTGCTAAAATAGCTAGTATTGGATACCACCAACCTAAATCGATAACAACATGTCCAAAAGAAATTTGAGTTCCAAATGTTCCGTAAGTTTGAATTGCATAAAATATTGGAAGTAATGCAATAATTATTTGACGTAATAATTTTCCCCTTGCACTTAAACCTTTATTTTCGTGCCCTTTAATTTTTAAGAAATCATCTTGAAAACCTGCAAGAGCATAGAATAAAAATGTAATCAATACAATCCAAGCTGCAGTTATAAATTTTTCTGCCATAAATAATGTTGTAACAGATGCTAATAAAGCTGCCAAGATGATAAAAACTCCACCAGTTGTTGGAGTGCCTGCTTTTTGAGCATGAGCTTCAGGAGCTTCTTCTCTAATATACTGACCTATAGTCCTTTTCTTTAAAAAATCAATATATGGAATGCCAAATAATAAGCATAAAATTAATCCTAATAAAAAGGATACTGAAGTCATTATCATTAGATGTTCTCCTTTATGTAATTTATAATTTCTTCAAATTTCATTGACCTAGATGCTTTGAAAAATATTGTTGTACCTTCTTTATATGTTTCTATTATATAACGAGCAGCTGATGCATTGTTAGAAAAATTATTTCTGTTATCAATTTCTTTTGCTAAATCACCTACTGTTATAAATTTGTTTGTAGTATGAGCATTTTTTTGAATGAAATCGCCAACTTCTTTATGGTAAATTCTTTCATTTTCACCTAATTCTCCCATATCGCCTAAAACGATTAATGAATCAGGATAAAGGTCAAAAATAGTTTTTAAAGTTGCCTTCATGGATTCAGGATTTGCATTATAGCTGTCATTAATGATATCAAACTTTCCAACATGCTCAATCTCCCAACGTTTTTCTATTGGTTTATATTCTTCTAAACCTTTGCGTATTTCATCAGGTGAAATATTTAATGCTAAACCTGCCTCTATTGCTGAAATTGAATTTTCAATATTATAATCGCCTTCTATATTTAAAAGATATTCTGAATTTTTATAATTGAATTTTGAATAACCTATTTTTCTTTCAATAATTTCAGCATTATTTATTGAATAAAAAATCTTTTCTCCATTAAAATCAAGATATTTATGGATTAATTCGTCATCATGACCAATAAATAATCCATTATCTTTTTGATGTTTAACAACTTCACATTTTGCTATTGCTATATTATCTCTTGAACCCAATCGTCCTATATGAGCAGTTCCAACATTTGATATGATTGTAATATCAGGGATTGCATATTTTGAGATCAATTCAATTTCGCCTAATCCTCTCATGCCAGCTTCTAATACAAGAACTTCTGTATCATCTGGCATTTCAAAAATTGTTTGGCAAAATCCTATTTCATTATTGTGGTTTAAAGGTGTTTTAAATGTTTTGTATTTTTGAGAAATTACAGAATAAACAAGTTCTTTAGTAGTAGTTTTTCCTGAACTTCCTGTAATAAGAATAACTTTAGGATTAATTTTTAATCTTCTTTGAGATGCTAATTCTAAATAAGCAATCTTTGTATCCGGAACTTTTATTGAATTAGTTCCATCAATTTTTTCATCTCCTGTAGTTAAAAAACCAATAGCACCTTTTTCAACTGCTTGAGAAATAAATTTTTCACCATCAAAATTTGCACCCTTTAATGGTAAGTAAAAATCACCAGATTCAATTGTTCTTGTATCTGTTGAAATCCTATGATTACCAATCTCTTCTAATGTAACAGAGTAAATACCTGTTTTCATATTTACCCCTACCCCCTTTTGCTTATTCTTATATAGAATAATTTTACTACAAAGTAGGAATAAATGTAAATTAAAAAAGCATAAAAAGTTATTCTTCTACATAACCTTCATAAAATTTATTAGGTTCAATATTTAAAACTTCGCATAATTTTAAAATATGCAAAATTCCTACATTTTTGAGCCCTAATTCTATTGCATTTATATAATTCTCATTACGACCCATCATTTTACCTAGTTCATCTGAAGATAATCTATATTCTTCCCTTAATTCCCTAAATCTTTTTATTATAAATTCTTTTTGATTCATACATATTTCTCGTGCTATAAGTTATATTTTTAATATAGTAACATGTTTTTGAAAAACATACAAATAGCACGGAATATATTTTATTAACAATAATAAATTTTTATATTAAAATAACATTTACGAGGTAATAATATGGTTAAAAAAATATTAGCAGTAAATTTTGGTGGAATTGGTGATGAAATTTTATTTTTGCCAGCTCTATGGTCATTAAAAAAAGAATATCCTGATTCACATATTACACTTGCCCTAGAATCTCGTGCAAAAGGAATTAAAGATTTATCTGATATTATAGATGAAGTTTTAACCATAGATATCAAAACAAAAAACAAATATACAGAATTACTTCGTTTAATTTTTCACGGTATGACAGGTGGATATGATACTATCATTACATCCGGCGCAAACCCTATGATGAGTGTTATATCTGCAAGTACATTTATACCAAGAAGAATAGGTTTTGATACAGGTAGTTTAAGTAAAGCACTTCTAACAGATGTTGTAACTTTGAATAAAAATCAATATGCAGCAAAAATGTATCACGATTTAGTAACTCCTTTAACAAATCAAGTAACAGAATTACCAATATTAGGTATTAATATAAAACAAAAAATTCCTAATTCTGTAATTATTCACCCAGGAGTAAGCAGAATGAGCAGAATAAAGGGTATAATCAAAACGATACAAGGTTATGAATGGGCTCAATTAGTTGATTTATTACAAGAAGCAGGTAAAAAGGTTATTTTAATAGGTGGTCCTGATGATAAGGATTGTATAAAAGAGATAGAAGAATATACAAAACATAAGGATTATGAAAATTTATATGGAACAACAAAAAATTTAACAGAATTAGCCGAAGTTATATCATCAGCAGAAAAATTTGTATGTTCTGACTCTGCTCCTCTACATATCGCAGTAGGTTTAGGAGTAAAAACTTATGTATTTTTTGGTCCAACTGATGATAAAAAATTAATTCCTCAAAATGATAATGTCATTGCATTAAAAAATAATTGTAAATGTCCAGATAGACCATGTTTATGGGAGAGAAGGACAATTTCATGTATGGAATTACCTTGTTTAAAATTTGATTATCATGACATTTGTCAAATAATATTAAAGAATTAATCCAAAAGTATTAATTTTTTTAACAAACCTATAATCCCCTAAAAAGTATGAAATAGCTGGGTTGCAGATATTTTGTACATTTGAGATATTTATAAGTTTTTGAAAAAAGATTGATTTCATAGTATTTTATTGTTATATTAATGGAACGTGGAAAAAAAGAATTCCATGTTTTATGTTTACACACAAGAAAAAGGGTATAAATTATGTCATTACCAAATGTAGCGTATTTTTCTATGGAAATAGCACTAGACCAATCATTATCAACTTATTCAGGTGGTTTAGGATTCTTAGCTGGTTCACACATGTTATCTGCTGGATATCTTCAAATGCCTATGGTTGGTGTAACAATGTTATGGTCTTACGGTTATTATGATCAACGTATTGATCATTCAGGACAAGTAGAAGTAGCTTATATCAGAAAATATTATGATTTCTTAACTGATATCAATGTTACAGTAGAAGTAGAAACTTTTGGTGAAAAAGTTAAAGTAAAAGCATACAGAGTAGAACCAGAATTATTCGGTGCTTGCCCTGTATATTTACTAACAACAGATATTGAAGGAAACAGTGAATGGGCTAAGAGAATCTCTCACAGATTATATGATGGAGATGAAAGAATCAGAATAGCTCAAGAAACAATCTTAGGTATTGCAGGTATCAGAGTGTTACAAAAAGTTGGTTACAACTTCGATGTAGTACACATGAATGAAGGTCACGCATTACCAGCAGCATTTGAATTATTAAGACAATACAATGGTGACTTAAACGAAGTTAAAAAGAAAACTGTATTCACAACACACACACCAGTTGCAGCTGGAAACGAAGTACACTGGGTAGATACATTATTAGAAGGTGGATTCTTCTCAGGATGTTCAAGAGAAAGAGCTGTACAATTAGGTGGAGAAAACTTCTCATTAACAGTAGCAGCATTAAGAATGTCAAGAATAGCAAACGCTGTATCTCAATTACACGGTTTAGTAGCTAACAAAATGTGGGAATGGGTAGATGGCAGATGTCCAATCAGAGCTATCACTAACGCTGTTAACTTACATTACTGGCAAGATAAGAGAATGTCAGGAGATGCATCTGATGAAGAATTATTATCTGCTAAGTTAGAAATGAAGAAAAAATTATTCAAATACATTGCAAACGTAGCAGGTAAAAGATTCGATCCTAACGTATTAACAATCACTTGGGCAAGAAGATTTGCAGATTACAAACGTGCTTGGTTAATCTTAATGAACAAGGAAAGAATCGAAAAATTATTAAACGAAAATAAAATTCAAATTATTTTCGCTGGTAAGTTCCACCCAGATGATGTAATGGGTAAAGAAATGTTCAACAAATTATTGAACCGTTCACACACATTGAAAAACGTTGTTGTACTTCCTGGTTATGAATTAAAATTATCAGGCATGTTAAAACGTGGTTCTGATATTTGGTTAAACACACCATTAAGACCATTCGAAGCATCAGGAACTTCAGGTATGTCTGCTAATGCAAACGGTGCATTACACTTATCAATCTTTGATGGATGGACAGTAGAAGGTACATTCAACGGAATCAACGGTTACACTGTTGAATACGAAGGATTAGATGATGATATGCCTTGGGAAGAACGTCATTGGAAAGATCATGAATGTGTAATGAGTATAATCGAAGACCAAATCATTCCTACTTACTACAACAATAAAACTGAATGGGCTAGAATGATGCGTCAAGCTATCAGAACAGCTGAAGGATACTTCAACTCTGATAGAATGGTTATCGAATACTACAACAGATTGTATAAACCAATCGCACATGATGATTCTTGTACTGGTGAAGAAAAGAAAGAATTAAATATTTCTGAAACACCAACATTTGATGCTTGGACTTTCTCAAATATCAAATAATTAAAAGATAAAATCATATAAGAAACGGGGCTTTTTTCAAAGTCCCGTTTTTTAATATAAATAAAAAATTATTTTACTTAGTATATTTATCCCTTTACTCCTTTACCCCTCCTCGGTTACGAATTGAACTCCGAATTTGGTCCTGAATAAATATCTTACAGTATCACCTTGAATTTCGTGCATCATGTTATTAAATAAATCATAAGCTTCACGTTTATATTCAATTAATGGATCTTTTTGTCCATAGGCACGTAAACCTATACCGTCTTTTAACATATCAATATTGTGTAAGTGGTCTATCCATTTATTATCAACAACTCTTAATAAAATATCTTTTTCTATATGACGCATCACATTATCATCTGCGTACATTTCTTCTGGTTCTCTATCTGGATTGTATTCTTTCATTACATCATTATAGAAAGTTATTACTTCTTTTTCATGATCTCTATATGCGTTTAACATTCCTTCTTTTAATCTGTCATACATTTCTTCATAACGCATACTCTTTATATCATCAACTTTTAAATAATCCAATTGAGGCACTGTTGAATGAATTTCTTTTACCATTGTTACTAAATCATCATAAATGTATTCATCAACAGGCATTTCAGGAGAAATATAACTCTTTAAGATTCTATCTAATTCTTGTTCCATCATATATGTAATATCTTCGGTTAAATTTTCTCCTGCTAATACTTTACGTCTTTGAGCATAGAATTTTTCTCTTTGGATATTCATAACATCATCATATTCAAGTACGTTTTTACGAATATCAAAGTGATATGTTTCAACTTTTCTTTGAGCAGATTGAATTTGTTTTGTTATCAATCCTGATTCAATTGCCATATCTTCTTCAACATTCATCATATTCATTAAAGCAACTAATTTATCGCCACCAAATATTCGCATCAAATTATCTTCTAATGATAAGAAAAATCTTGTAGAACCTGGATCTCCTTGTCTTGCTGCACGACCTCTTAATTGGTTATCAATACGTCTTGATTCATGGCGCTCTGTACCAATTACATGTAATCCGCCAACTTCTACAACTTTATCATGTTCTTCTATTGTGATTTTTTTAGCTTCTGCTAATGCTTCATTTTTCTTTTCTTCATAATTTGGGGTTTTATCAGGTGTGTATTTTCTATTGTCTAACATCTCTTTTGCTAGATATTCAGCATTACCTCCTAACAAAATATCTGTTCCTCGACCTGCCATATTTGTTGCAATCGTTACTGCTCCATAACGACCTGCTTGGGCTATAATATATGCTTCTTTTTCGTGATATTTTGCGTTTAATACATTATGCTTAATGCCACGTTTTTTCAACAATGATGATAAATATTCTGATTTGTCGATACTAATTGTACCTACTAAAACAGGACGACCTATTTTATGTTGTGCAATTATATCTTCTACTACTGCATTAAATTTTGCTCGCTCTGTCTTATAAATTACATCTGGATAATTTATTCTGATATCTTTTTTGTTTGTTGGAATAACTGTTACTTCCAAATTATATATTTTCCCAAATTCTGCTTCTTCAGTCATTGCAGTACCTGTCATACCAGATAATTTAGGGTATAACCTAAATAAATTTTGGAAAGTTATACTAGCTAAAGTTTGGGTTTCGTCTTGAATTTTTACCCCTTCTTTAGCTTCAACAGCTTGATGCAATCCGTCAGACCAACGTCTACCTTCCATTAGTCGCCCTGTAAATTCGTCTACAATTACAACTTCGCCATCTTTGATTACATAATCTGTATCTTTGGTAAATAATTCTTTTGCTTTTAATGCTTGTAATAGATGATGAGCATATTGTGTTGAAATATCAAATAAATCCTTACAACCAATTAATTCTTGCGCTCTATCAATACCTTCTTCTGAAAGTATTACATTTTTATTTTTTTCATCAACTTCATAATCTTTATCTTTTTCTAAAAGAGGAGCAATTTTTGCCATTAATTTGTATGTATCTGCAGATTTTTCTAATTTTCCACTGATGATTAATGGAGTTCTAGCTTCATCAATTAAAATACTGTCAACTTCGTCGATAATTGCATAGTTATAAGGTCTTTGAACTAACATATCCAAAGATCCAGCCATATTATCTCTTAAATAATCAAAACCAAATTCATTATTTGTTCCATAAGTAATATCACATTCATAAGCAGCTTTTTTATCTTCAAATTCCATTTCATTTCTGCCACCTGATAATATTACTCCAACAGTCAAACCTAAAAATCTATAAATTCTTCCCATCCATTCGCTATCACGTTTTGCCAAGTAATCGTTAACAGTAATAACGTGGACCCCTTTTCCTGTAAGAGCATTTAAATAAGCAGGAAGTGTTGCAACTAATGTTTTACCTTCACCTGTTCTCATTTCTGCAATATGTCCATTGTGTAAGAAATAGCCACCTAATAATTGGACATCAAAATGACGCATATTAAGAGTCCTTTTTGCGGCTTCTCTAACTGTTGCAAATGCTTCTGGTAATATTTTATCTAGGGTTTCTTTTTCTAATATTCTGTCAGCCTTTATGTTATCTGATGTAGGACGATTTTTTAATATTTCCTTAAATTCATCAGTTTTTGCTCTCAATTCTTCGTCTGACATTTTTTCAAATTCAGGTTCTAACGCATTGATATGGTCAATTATTGGCATAACATCTTTTATTTTCTTTTCATTAGATCCACCCAATAATTTTGCTAGAAGCTTTAACATAATATATACCTTTACCCTTTAAATTTCCCCTTATTTAACATTTTTATCATATCATAGAAAAACTTAACCATACCTACCCAACCTGATTATTTATATTTTTCTAGTTAACATATCTTAATAATAATTTATATACATGGCAAAAAAATATTTTTACGGGTATTCAATGAATTGAATAATGTCAACCAACCAAAAGGAGTTTTATAATGAACACCATTACTAATTTTAATGTTCAAAATACTAATGTAAAACAAAATACCCCAAAATCTAATATAAATTTCCAAGGGCGAACTTATTTAAAACCAACAATGTTACCCAAATTTATTATTAAAGAACAAATTAATAATAGAAAAGAAGAAATTGCTCATATTTTAGGAAAAAATCCTGATTTTATTATGAATATGACACATAAATCTTCTAATCAAAGATTCTTATTTTTAAATGTTTTAACAGATAAATTTAGTGTTAAGAAATTTAATTTAAGAAGCAATAATGAAGAAATTAAAAAAGATTCTGATATTGTTATTGATATTTATAAAAGTATTAAGAAACCAACTAAAGAACATTGTGAAATTGCTAATAAATTTAGAGGATCTTTTGATGTTTTAAAAAGAATATTTAAAGCAACAAATGATAATACTAAAAATTTAAAATTTGTTCAAAAAGTTGATAAAGAAGTTTTAAATATCAAAGGATTTGAAAATGTTAAAAGACCTCAATTAACAGCAGAATTATTAGAATCTAAAAATGCTGAATCATACGTTAATGATTTTCCTAAATATAAATCATATTTAATATTACATAGAGAAGATGAAAATGCTGTTAAAAATTTAGATAAAATGGTTGAAAACAAAACTTTTAATTCTCAAAAATATGATATTGAATTACAAACCAACAATATTTTTAATGGTTATTTATTAAAAGAAACTCCTATATTAAATAAAGCAAAAATTAATTCTATTCATACTAAAGAAGGAAATGAATTTTTAAAATGTTTTCTTGATAATTTTGGCCCAACAGAAGAAAGTTTAAAAGCTGGTAACGATGTTGATATTATAAATATGTATAAATCAACAACTAAAGAAAATCTTAGTATTAGAAAAAAAATAATGAATAAATTCCAATATAGTCAATTTACTGATACAAAAATAAAAGAAAAAAATAATAAAATTACTGATTTAAATATTTTATTCAATAAAATTGACAAAGATAAAAATGTTAAAAAATTTATTATGAAAGTTATTCCTGATGATGCAGGATGCTCTCCTGATATTAACACTATTGGGGAATATAATAATATTCTTGATGCTGTCCCTGCTAAAAAATTAAATATTTTCTATAAAAATGCTGAAAATATTATGTATCAAACAAAAGGCGAAGAAAGAATTAAAGCATTAAAAGAACATCTTGAAGATCCTTTCTTCATGACTGAAAGAGCTAAAGAAATTCATGAATATAATATTCAAGAAGGTTTTGCAAAAAAACCTACAATATTCTCAAAAACAAGAAAAGTTATTACAAATAAATTAAACCAATTAAGAGATAAATTAACTCCTGATGTTGTAAAAACTAATATTAAACCTGAAGTAAAAGAAACTGAAAATATTCAATCAAATCCTGTAATTAATATTATAAAACCAATAGAACTTCCAAAAGCAAACGAAGTAAAACCGGTTGTAGATATTGATTCAAAAGTAATTGAAAAAGCTCAATCAGAAAAGATAGTTAATGACGTAAAACCTGTTATAAAATCTGAACCAAAAGACATTATCAAAGATGTAAAAAATGATGCAATAGATAAAGGTTTTGTAAAAGAACAAGTTGAATCAACAAATACAATAGATAAGTCAGTAAAACTATCAAAAACAGCACCAAAACTACCTAATGCTAAAAAACTTGCAGTTATAAACGATGTAAATGGTGTAATTGAAAAGAAACTTGGTGCAAAAACTCTTGGAGAACAAAAATCTGATTATGCTAAAAAAGCAACAAAAATGAGATTGAATATGTTACCTGAAATCTTTGCATCAATTAGAGAAACAAGAGCAGCTGACAAAGCAAATGGTATAAAATCTAAATATTCAAATAAAGATGCTTTAGCTTTATATGAAAAAATTAATGGAAAGAACAAAAAGTTAGTAAATTATATGCTTAAGAAACGAAATGCTGATGGTACAAGAAAATTCAATATCAAAGATATTATTACAACATTAGACGATGCAGAAAAACAAGTTATTCAAAACAAAAAAATAGCTCCTAAAAAATATAATGCTCAAAGTGAAAGAAATTATTATAACAACATTTTTGACACAAATGTTGCAATATATGGACAACTTGAAAAAGCGAAAAAACAAGCTATTAAATAAAAATAGTTATATAATAAAATTAAGAGAAGTATGGAAAAGAGCCGGCATGTTGCCGGTTCTTTTTTATATATACTAGCCAACTGACTAGTTTTATTATATTATTAACCTATGGTTTGTAAGTGTTTCACAGCAACAACATTTGGAATAGATGCTTGTATTGTAGAAGTAGAAATTGATGTTATTAATTCTCTTCCTAATATTAATATTGTTGGACTTCCTGACAATGCCGTTCAAGAAGCTAGAGAGAGAATTCGCTCAGCTATAAAAAATTCAGGTTATTCTTTCCCTAAAGGTCGTATTGTTATAAATCTTGCACCTGCTGATATCAAAAAAGAAGGTTCTTATTTTGACTTACCTATGGCTGTTGGGATTTTATTAGAAGAAGGTTTATTTGAAAAACAAGATTTAAAAGAATATGGTTTTATTGGAGAACTTTCTCTTGACGGTTCTTTAAGGGGGGTAAATGGTATATTACCTTTAGTATCTGAATTGAAAAATTTTGGTATCAAAACTGTTTTTGTTCCTATAAACAATGCTAAAGAAGCTGCTTTAGTTCAAGGAGATATTAATATTATTGGAATAAATCATCTTTCTGATATTGTTTCTCATTTTACTGAAAAACCTATTGAAGCAACAAAGATTAATATAGAAGAATTTTTTGCTGATAATGAAGAAGATTATTTGTATGATTTTAAAGATGTGAAAGGACAAGAAAAAGCGAAAAAAGCTCTAGAGATTGCTGCTGCAGGAGGACATAATATCTTAATGACAGGATCTCCAGGATCAGGTAAAACATTAATGGCAAAATGTTTCCCATCAATCTTACCACCTCTTGAACTTTCAGAAGCTCTTGAATTAACAAAAATTTATAGTATTTCAGGCCTTTTGCCTAGTGATAAACCATTAGTTACTAAAAGACCATTCAGACCAATTCATCATACAGCTTCAGCTACAGGCATAATTGGTGGTGGAACAAACCCAAAACCTGGTGAAATTACTCTTGCTCATAGAGGTGTTTTATTTTTGGATGAAATGGTTGAATTCCCAAGAAATGTACTAGAAACTTTAAGACAACCTTTAGAAGACGGAGAAATAGTAATATCAAGAGCTAAAACCTCTATTAAATATCCTGCAAAATTTATGCTTGTAGGAGCAATGAATCCATGCCCTTGTGGTTTTTTAGGTGATAAAGAAAAACAATGTACATGTTCAGATGTTCAGATTCAAAGATATCAAGCAAGATTATCAGGACCTTTGTTAGATAGAATTGATTTAATTATTAATGTACCAAGATTATCAACTGAAGAATTAACAATTAAAAAAGAAGGCGAAACATCTTATGATATAAGAAAAAGAGTTGCTAGGGCAAGAAAAATACAGGCTGAAAGATATAAAAATGATGGATTTTTAACTAATTCAGAAATTCCTAATAAATTAATAAAAAAATATTGTGAGCTTTCTCAAAACTCTCAAAAAATGATGGAAATAGCCACAAAAACATATCAACTTTCTGGTAGAAAATATAATCGGGTTCTTAAACTGGCTAGAACTATCGCTGATTTAGATATTTCCGATAAAATTCTAGACTCCCATGTTTCTCAAGCTCTTCAATATAAATAAAACTTATTGCAAAATGATAATTCTCATGTTAAACTTGTAACGAAATGTTACAATAAGAAGATGAAAGAGTGTTTTTATGAGTGAAAGTCATCACTGGATAGTAACAAATGTAATTGCAGGGCACAACATTTCTTTCAATATGGATACCCTATTAACCATGTGGCTTGCTATGGCAATATTAATCGTTTTTGCGATTCTTATTATCAGAAATGCATCTGTTATTCCTACAAGATTACAATATATTGGCGAAAGTATTATTAATTACTTCTCACAAATTACAAGTAGTGGCATGGGTGAAGAAGAAGCTAAAAAACATAATCCACTTATTCTTACTCTATTTATGTTTATTTTAACAGCCAACCTTGTTGGACAAATTCCTTTGAGAATTATTGAACTTAAAGCTGGTGAACTAGCATCACCTAACAATGATATTAATATGACAGCAGCTATGGCTATTGTTGTATCTATATATTATATTTACTATGGTATTAAAAAACACGGTGCAATGAAGTTCTTCTTCCACGGTTGGTCTATTGGTGGAATAATGACTACTTTAATTGATGGATTAGAATTATTTGTTCGTCCATTCTCTCTTGCACTTCGACTTTTTGCCAACATATTGGCAGGTGAAATTATGGTATTAACTTTCTTAGGAATGTTAGCATACTTCTTACCTCTTCCTTTTATGTTATTTGAATTATTTGTTGCTTTGATTCAAGCATTAGTATTTGCTTTATTATCTACAACATATATTACAATGGCTGTAAATGAAGAAGAATAAAATTATAAATAAATTAAATAAAAGTTAATAGAGGGTTTAACCCTAGAATATAAAGGAGAAAAACTTATGGCAGTAGAACAATTAGCAACATCTTTTGATTTTAACGCAGCTCAATTAGGTGCAGGGCTTGCTGCATTAGGCGTTTTCGGTGGTGGTATTGGTATTGGTATCGCTACTAAAGGTGTTTTAGATGCTGTTGCTAGACAACCGGAAATTAAAGGTGAAGCTTTCAAAAACTTCATCATCGGTGCTGGTTTAGCTGAAGCTACTTCAATTTATGCGTTATTCATCGCTTTATTGTTAGTATTCGCAAAATAATTTTGAAAAAGGAGAGATTATTTCTCTCCTTTTACTAAAAAAAAAGGAAAGAGAAAATGTTAGAGTTTAATGCAACTTTTTTTATAGCTATGATTAGTTTCGTAATTTTTATGATAATTATGAACGCTATTTTATATAAGCCACTTGAAAGAATTGTTACTGAAAGACGTAATTTAATCGATAAAAATAATCTTAAGGCTAAAATTGCTCAAGAAAAAACTGATATTCTTAAAAAATGGCAAATTTCTAGCATAGAAAAAGCTCAAAAATCTTCTAGAGAAACTTATCAAAAAATTCTTAATGAATATAAAGCTAAAAAAGATTCTATTATTGAATCCGAAAAAAATCTTTCTAGAAAAGAAATTGCAATCGCTCAAGCTGAAACTAAAAGTGAAGTAATTGAAGCTAAACATGAACTTAAAGAAGAAGTTAATATCTTAGCTGATATTATTACTTCTAAAATTCTTGGATGGTAATTTTTCACTGAATAATTTTACGAGGCATTAATGGAAAATTTAATCGAAATATGGTCAAAAATATGTGAATCTAATTTATTTAACTTTATTGTCATGATTTTGTTATTGGCATGGATGGTTAAAAAATTTGATTTAGGAAATAAAATTGAAGCTGGTAGAAAAAAAATTGAACAAAATATATCTGATTCTGAACAAGAAAAAGATTCTTCTCTTCAAAAGTTATATGAAGCACAAGAAGCTGTAACTAAAATAGATGAAGAAATGTTCAAAATTTTCAAAGCTGCAGAAGATAATGCTAAAGTTATTGGTGAAAAACTTATTCAAGAAGGATATTCTCAAACTGGAGTAATTAAAGAAAATAGTAAAAAAGCTATTGATGCAAATATTAAATCTGTTAAAAATGAAATTATGAAAGAAACAGCTGAACAAGCACTTTCTCTTGCTGAAGAAAAAATTAAAAATGCTTTAGAAAACGATCCTGCTCTTCATCATAAATATATTTATGAAAGCATTGATGCTATTGATAGAATTGGAGTTGATTTATAATGAAAAATGCTGAATTTAACGAATTTAAAACAATTTCAAAAAGATATGCAAAAGCTCTTTTAGAACTTTGTGAAGCTGATAATGTAAATAAAGAATTTATCCTTCACGATTTAGAAAATGTAAAAGAAGCGCTTAATAATTCATATGAACTTGTTAATCTTATGAAAACTCCAGGAGTATCAAAAGCTGATAAACAAAATGTTATTTCAAAGATTTTTGATGGAAAAATCCACAAAATAACTCTTAATTTTCTATTATATTTAACACCTGTTTTTGGAATAATAGGACATATTTTTCCAATTTATTTCTATACATTTATAACAATTTTAAATTTATTTATTTTTAACATCTATCTTTTCATT
>CALUWB010000040.1 GCA_944324375.1 Candidatus Gastranaerophilales bacterium
CCTCACTTTCTTGTGAAGTAATAACAAAATCATATAAAACGCTCAAAAACCCTTTTATTAGGCTATTATACCCCCCCCCCGAAGGTGTAAAACATTCTCACTGCAAGGCTTTGCAGTATTACTACACAAAATTCAATATCTAAATGACTTGAATAATTCAATATATTATTTCCCTACGTAGTAAAGTGATAGTTGTATATACACAATTATTCTATATTATATATTTATTATATACAATAAAATATTACAAAAAATTTACACAATCTATTTGTACGATATAAACAAAAAGGACTTCAAATATGAAGTCCTTTTTATAGAATATTTATTATAGATTATTATTTCATAGCTAAAGTCATATCTGCTTCTACGACTAACTTACCATCTACAAATCCTTTACCGTGAGATTTACAAATAGGTCCTTTTAATTTAGTAAGTTCTATTTCCATATCTAATCTATCGCCAGGTCTTACAATACCTTTAAATCTTACATTATCTACACCAGCAAATAATGTTAATTTACCTTTATACTCATCTAAAGTATAAAGAATTGGTGCTGAACATTGAGCCATTGCTTCTATTTGCAAAACCCCAGGCATTACAGGATTGCCAGGGAAATGTCCTTGGAAGAATTCTTCGTTCATAGATAAATTTTTATACCCTTTTGAATATTTTCCGGGAACACACTCTGTTATTCTATCAACTAATAAAAATGGATATCTATGAGGAATCATTTCCATTATTTCCATCACATCGAAACTTAATGTCTTCTCTTCTTGAGTTACTTCTGTCATTTATATATCTCCTATTATATTTTTATTAATTTATCCTTTAAATCTTTTGCAACTTTAACATGCACAGCATGTCCTGCTTCTTTAACCAAAATTTGAGCTTTCATATCTAATATTGATACACCTGTTAAATAAAAATCTCCAAATAAATCTAATATTTTATGTTTTATAGGTTCTTTTTCACTTCTCAATGCCGATGAATATGTACCATCATCCATTAACCCAAGTGTGTTATCGACATTTACCCCTCTTGCAAATCCCAAAAGCTGAAATTTCTTTAAATCCCTATAAAAACCAAAAGTTCTTGCTTCTATTATTTCATCCAAATTTTTAGTATCTAAAGGCACCCACTGGCGGGTTAAATCAGGATGATTGTAGTTTACTGCATAAGATAATGTTAATTCTTTATCCGGAAGTACAACCAAACTTGTTTTGCCGTTCAAATAATAAACAGGTTCTTTTACTGTATAAAATTGCTGTTTCTTCTTTGTAAGACCTGCACTTTTGAATAAATCAACCCAAACTTTTGAGCTACCATCTAATACAGGAAATTCAGGTTTTGAAACATAAACATCAATTGAATCAATACCTAATATTGCACAAGCAGCCATGAAATGTTCACATAACATTACTTGATACTTATAACCACCCAATAATGTTCTATGTTCTTTACTACCTAAAACAACACAATGATCTGTAGCTATAACATTGTCAACATCAGCAATAAAGCCTTCAGAAGAACCTTCTGCAAAAATTCTAATTTTACCAAAATCAGATGGTTTTACTATAACCTCACACTCATGATTTTTCATAAGTGTATTACCTGATATTTTTACCTCGTTTAATAATGTTACCATTCTACACTGCATCCATTTGATGTTCTTCTTCAAACGAATTTAATAATGGTTCATACTTTTTGAACTTATTAATTAATTCGCCAGCATCTTTCATTATTTTTAATTGTTTAATAAATTCTTTTCTAGGAACTGCAGGTGCTCCAACAATAATTGATTTTTCAGGGAAACTCTTTGTTACACCAGCTTTTGCGGCAATAATTGTATCACTACCAATTTTTATATGATCAGCCAAACCTGCTTGACCTGCAATAACAACTCTATCTCCAATTTCACAGCTACCTGCAATACCAACTTGAGATACGATCATACATCCTTTACCAATTTTACAGTTATGCCCTATCATTACCAAATCATCAATCTTTGTATTGTCACCAATTACAGTATTCTCAATAGTTCCTCTATCTATTGCTGTATTTGCACCTATTTCAACATTATTTCCAATTACTACATTTCCTATTGAATTTATCTTGAAAATAACTTGTTCAACATTCCCTTCTTTAATTTCTCCATCTTTTCTTGCTTGTTCTATATTATTTGGATTTTCTGTTACAAAACTAAATCCATCAGCACCTAAAGATACACCATGATGTAATATAACTTTATTACCAATTTTTACTCTATCGCCAATGTTTACTCCTGCGTGGAAGAAGCATTCAGAACCAATTTCTGCATAATTCCCAATGTAACAATTAGCTAAAACAGTTGTATTATCACCAATTACAGCACCTTTTGCTACTACTGCATTTGGTCCAATAGAAACATTCTGACCTAATTTAGCTTCAGGATGAACAACGGCTGTTGGATGCACTCCTTCATTTGTTTCAGGTGCTGAATAAAATAATGTTATAAGTTTCATCATTGCTAAACGTGGACGTTCAACCTCTATAGTTGTATAACCATCTATATTTACACCTAGTGGAACTAATGCAGCTTTGGCTTTTGATGTTGCTAAATTTGAAATTTCTTCCTCTCCTAATGCTAACGCTAATGTATTTTCATCTGCTAACATTGGAGGGGCTATATTTGTAATTGTCACATCTTGAGCCTTTGACAATAAACCACCTGTTATTTGAGCTATTTGTTCCAATGTAAATGTTTTCATAGATTACTCCTTACTATTTATTTTATTTATTATATTTGTTGTAGATTTTCCTTGAACAAAGTCTATAAACTCAACTTTAGTTCCATTTTTTATCATTATATCTCTTTCTGGGAGAGTTTCCATTGTATAATCTGCACCTTTTGTATATACATCTGGTTTTATCTCATCCAATAAATTTGCAGGACTAGATTCTTCAAATAGAACAACAAAATCAACACAATTTAATGCACATAACAACTCAGCCCTATCCATCTCGTTATTTATTGGCCTATCATCTCCTTTTATACTCTTAACTGATTTATCAGAATTTAAAAGTACCATTAGATAATCAGCATATGATTTGGACTTTTGTAAATATCTTACATGACCTACATGCAAAATATCAAAACAACCATTTGTTGTAACCACAGTTTTACCTGCCTTGTGCAGATTTTCTACAAATTCTGAAATATTTTTTCTGTGTATTATTTGTCCCATCTTCTCGCTCTTTTTACACAATAGAATACTTGTATTTTATCTCAAATACATTAGTTTAGATAGTATTTTTTTTACAAACAGTAATATTTTATACTTTTTTATTACCTGTCATCATATTTACTGCTACTTGAATTTTATCTTTTACCATATCCATTGCAGTTGATGGTGATAACTTTGAAATAATAACACTATCAGCTTTCTGACGTTTTATTTGAATTAATTCTCTTGCATATGCTGCATCGATAGAATTTTGTTTTTGTAATTTTCTTGTATTGACTCTTGCTTGAATACTTGCAAGTGAAACTTTTCTAACTGTTGACAACTACGTTTCCTCCATATAATCCCATTTCTATTACTTTTTTACATATTCTTACGGTATTTAATGCTGCACCTATTCTTAAATTATCTGCAACACACCATAATGAAATACCGTTTTTGAATGCTAAATTCTTTCTTATTCTTCCAACGTATACAGGATTTTTACCACTTGCATCTCTTGTTGTTGGATATTCAAATTCTTCAGGATTGTCAATTACGACAATACCAAAAGACTCTCTTAATATTTCTCTAACTTCATCTGGAGTTATTTCTGAATCAAATTCAATATCAACTGCTTCAGAATGTCCATTAAATACAGGAACTCTTGCTGCTGTACAAGATATTGGTGTTTCTTCTGGTAAATGAAGAATTTTCTTCGTTTCATTTACTACTTTCATTTCTTCTTTTGTATAACCATTTTCGCAGAATACATCAATTTGAGGTATTACATTAAATGAAATTGGCTTTTTGAAACATACATTTTCAAAATCTTTTTCTTCTAATGTTGCTACTGTATTTTCTCTTAACTCATTGATTGCTGCTAAACCTGCTCCACTAACAGCCTGATAAGTTGACACTATCAATCTATTAATCTTTGCTCTTTCTTGCAAAGGTTTTAATACAAGCATTAACTGAGAAGTTGAACAATTTGGATTTGCGATAATTCCTTTGTGTTTTTTCAAGTCCTCATCATTTACATATGCAATTACTAATGGAACATCTTTTTCCATTCTAAATGCACTTGAATTATCAATTATTAAACCGCCTCTTTTTACAATCTCAGGTGCAAATTTTTTACTTGTTCCACCACCTGCTGATGCCATTACAATATCAACACCATCGAATGATTCTGGAGTTGCTTCTTCTACTGTATATTCTTGACCTTTGAATGTTATTTTACTACCGGCACTTTTTGCACTTGATAAAAACTTTATACTTTCAAATTCAATTTCTAATTCTTCTGTTATCTTTGTTATCTCCCTACCTACAACTCCTGTTGCACCTAAAATTGCAATGTTTGGTTTTCTCATTTTTCTTTTCCTTTACCTTATATAATCTTATTTAATTTTCCATTATATTTTCTAAACCATATATAAATTCTGGTCGTTTTACTACATGTTTTATTGCCATTATAACTCCTGGCATATAGCATTCTCTATTCATAGAATCATGTCTAATTTTAAATACCTGACCAGAAGAACCAAATATTACCTCCTGTGAAGCAATATAACCAGGCATTCTTACTGAATGTATTTGAATATTTGAATAAGAAGTTCCCCCTCGAGAACCTTTGATAGTCTCAATTTCTGCACAATTTCCTGCTTTAAAATTATCATTAACTTCTGACATCATTAATGCTGTCTTTACCGCAGTTCCTGATGGTGCATCTTTTTTTTGATTATGATGTAATTCTATTATTTCTGCATTATTAAAATACTTTGCAGCTTGTTTTGCAAACATCATCATCAAAACAGCTCCAGTCGAAAAATTTGGAGCAATTAAACAAGATACTTTATTCTCTTTTGAAAGATTATTTAAGTTTTCAATTTGTTCATCTGACAAACCTGTTGTTCCTATAACAATATTTATTCCATTATTCAAACAATATAATGCATTTTCATAAATACTTTTAGGTTGGGTAAAATCTACTAAGACATCAATTTTTACAGACTTTGAAGCTTCTTCTATTGTTTTATAATCACCATTTAGTATATCTATTTTTGCAACTAATTCTAAATTGTTGTCATTAGATACAGCTCTTACAACCTCTGTACCCATTTTGCCGTTTGATCCACAAACTGCTACTTTTATCATTATCTATCCCTCTTTAACTATGCTATTATTCTTTCTAGTATTACACAATACTAGCATATTTTAAATAATATGTTAAATATATTACATATTTTTATTTTCGTTTTTTGCAACCTTATAAGCTTGGTATCCCATAAACAGACCAAAGGCCCCCTGAATTGCTAATGAAAGTTTTGTATTCAACTTTGATTTGAATAATTTTGAAGATAATTTATCTAGCAACATTCCAACTCCAAACCAACAAACACCATTTAATGCGCCTATTGTAACAGGTGAATAATTTAAACGCTTTGTCCCTCTTAAAGGAACGCCACTTAATGTTTTATCTCTTGAAGGTTTTGTTTGTTGATTATTATCGCCAAATTTTACTGGACTTATTGGTTTATTATTTAATGCTGAAATCATTTTTTACCTTTCACACTTACCACAATTACTCTAAAACAAATCATTGAAAAAAATTGCTATTTATTAAAGATTTATTAATTTTTTATTTAATTTAGCAATTTTTTTTATTTTCAAGAATTATTCTAATATCAACCAAAAGAATTTTAACATTATGCTAGCAAATATAACAACAATAAAAGTTGGGCAATACAATTTTTACAAACCCAATATTAACAATCAAAAACAAAACAAAAGTTCTCATTTAAATATAACAAATGAATTGAACTATCCTGCTATTTATTTTTTAGGAAACATTCATAATAAAACTACTCGCCCACCTTTTAAAGACAACACACTACAAACATTTAATAATATGTATGATCAATATACACAAAATTTGCACCAAACAACAATTGAAGATCTTTCAAATGTTCATAATGAAATAATTAACACAACGAATTTTCAATCCAAAGACATCCTTGAAAGCATGCAATTAGTTACACAATTTGGAAATATGGATAGCTTAAAAATTATTGGAGATGAGCTATATAAACATGATGTCGGATTTATTCCATATAATGGTAATACATTCTTAAGTTACATAAATAATACCCCCGCAGAAAAAGCCTTAAATAATAATTTTGGATTAAATGCAACCTTATATTATCTTTTTGAAAAAAAAGAACTACAAGCTATTGATGGGAAAAATATTGGAATTTTTCTTGATAATAACAAATTAAATGATTTAGAAGAGCTATCTGATGAAGAACTCAAATACATACAAAATAAAAAAAATATTAAATTCTTTATTCTTTCTGGATATAACAATGGAGTTAACTTTATCAACAGAAACAAAGATCTAAAACAGGAAACAGTTAGTCTTTTAAATTATGCTCATAAACATAACATGCCGGTAAACGAAGCTATAGATGATAAAATATTAAAACGTTGCGAAAAATTAAACATAGAACCTATTGTTATAAAAAATAAAAAAGAAAGTACAATAGAAAATATTCACAAGCAACTAAAACCAAATATAATTAACAAAAAACAATTAACTGCCATAATAGATGCTGCAGCAATAAATACTGTTGAAAACATTAATAAACAAGTAGAATGTAAAGACGGAATTGTAAAATACCTTGATAATACACTACAAGTATATACTCCGGAAAGATTATCAAAAGAGCTGAAAACTATTAATAAGAAAATAGAAAAACAAGTACAAACTATAGGAAAAACAATTGATGATATTATATACATTATACCAACAGCCGGAAAAAGTTATGACTTAATTAATTACCAATATCAAGACATAAATAACATCCCAAGAGAAAAATTTATAACACTAAAAGATGAAAATAGTCTAAAAAAAATTGATACAACAAACAAAGTTTTAGTTATTCTTGATGATTGCTCATTATCAGGCTCATCTTTTCTAGAAGATGAAAATTTTGACTATTATACAAATTCAACAAGAGCAAAAGGAAATAACAGTAATATTATTTTTGCAGCAATATATGCATCTGATAAAGCAGAAGAACGGATTAATAACGCTATAAGAATAAGAAAAAGAACTAATCAAGACTTTATTATTAAAACAAATAAAAATGAAAAAAATTGGAATGAAGGTTTAAAAGATGAAGCCCAAGAAAAAATGCTTAATAAAGCACTAGGTGAAAATAGTTGGAAAGATTCAAAATATTGCATAATTTTCCCTTATATGAGCCCTGATAATAATTCAGAATTTGCAGCAGATATAGCTTTATTTCATAATATTAACTATAAAGAAAATGATAATATATTTGATAATTTCATTTTTTCACTTAGTAATATAAAAACATTTTTTGATTATTCCCAAAAAGTTGCAACCAAAGCAGCAAAACTCCTTATGGAGGATAATTAATGTTAACAATATCCTCAATACAAATAAAAACAAATTACAATAATAACTCCAACTTTGCTAAAAAGCCTATAAACTCTCCATCGTTTGGACATGAAGATAACTATCTGTTTAATTTTGGTGGATATTACTCTCAATATGAAATTCAAGATATTAATAAAATACTAAAAACAGAAAAAAGACCTCTTAGTAGAACTTCAACACTTAATAAAATTGATGAAGTTTTTTCAAATTATGAAAAAAGCTTAAATAAAATAAGTTTAGATGATATAAACATAATAACTAACAATCTTGAAAAAAATACTAAATATTCAAGACAAGAAATTCTAAACACTATGCAAAAAATAACTCAATTCGGCAACTTAAAAAGTATAGGGATTATTGAAAAAGAATTAAACAAACATAATATTGGTTTCCTTATAAATAATAAAAATCCACTATCTACATCAAATATAGATTTAAATACTACATTAAACTATTTTTTTGAACAAAAAAAATTAGGTTACCTTAATGGAGAAAAAATAGGTATTATTTTGGATAAGAATAAAATTGAAGAACTCGAGTCTTTACAAAAAACATCTCCCGATATATTTGAAAAAAATAAAAATAACGTTAGTTTTTTTATTTTATCTGGGTTTAATAATGGTATAAATTTTATTAACAGAGAAAAAAATATTGAAAACACAACAAAAACTATACTTACAAGCAATAAAGATATCGATTCTGAAACAATTGAAAGATGCAAAAAACTTGGGATTAAACCTACATTAATAAAAAATGAAAATATTGCAACAGAAGAAAACATATATAAACAACTTAAACCGCAAGAAATGACAAAAGATCAACTTCTTACCATTATAGATGCTAATGTTATGTTTCGTATACCCAAAAATGAAGAAAGAATTGATGCAAAAGAACCTCTTGTTGAATATCTTAATAATAATTTAAATGTATACACCCCTGAAAGACTATCAAAAAACTTAAAACTGTTATACAGCAAATTAAATGAAACAATGATGGAAAAGAATCGAACTATGGATGATATTATATATGTAATTCCTAATTCAATAAAAAGTTATATTCCAATAAACTTTATGTATCAGCAGATAAATAATATTAATAAAAATAAGTTTATACATATTAAAAATATTCCAAAACTTGATAACTCCAATAATAAAACATTTGTCATAATTGATGACTGCACTCTTTCTGGAGAATCAATAGAAGATGTTGCATTATATTTAAGACAATCAAATAATAACGATATTATATATGCACCTATTTATGCATCTCTTACTGCAGAAAATGAAATAGCTCTTAATATACATAAAAACCATAGGGAGAGCCAAGAAAAATTAATAAAAATTGATGAAGAAAAAAAATTATGGAATAAAAATATTAAAGATCCCAATAATTACTTAAATAAACTTCTTGGAGATAATGGTTTTGACAATGGAGTTGATTGTATTATTTTCCCCTATATGAGCCCGGATAACAATTCAGAATTTGCAGGAAATATAAGCTTATTACATCACTTAAATTATGATAAAAACGATATAAATAATTTTACAAAATACAATTCTATTAAAGAACTATCTAGTGATAATATTGAAATTGCTATACTAGCAGAAAAATTAATAGAAAAAGAAACTATATAGCAAATTTTTCAAAAATTTTATCTACATTTTGTAAATATGTACTTCTATCAAAACAATCTTCTATTTCATCTTTTGATAATAATTTTACAACTTCTTCATCAGACTCTAAATTAGCTTTAAAATTACCATTATTCTCAAATGCATCTATAGCATGTTTTTGAACAATTCTATAAGCATTTTCTCTAGTTAATCCTTTATCAACTAATTTTAAAAGAACTTTTTGAGAATAAACAATGCCTCCAAATAAATTTGTATTATTTTCCATATTATATTCTTTTACTACAAGATTAGTTAAAACTTTATTTAATCTGGTTAACATAAAATCAACTAATTCTAACGAATCAGGAAAGATAATACGTTCAGCTGAACTATGAGATATATCTCTTTCATGCCATAATGGAATATTTTCTAATGCAACAACAGCATTACCTCTTACAACTCTAGCTAACCCACACAAATTTTCACACAATACAGGATTTTTTTTATGAGGCATAGCAGAAGAGCCTTTTTGATTCTTTGAAAAACCTTCTTCAACTTCTCTTACTTCTGTCCTTTGTAAATGTCTTATCTCAACAGCAATCTGTTCAATCACAGATGCTATTAAAGCCAATGATTGCATATAATCAGCATGAATATCACGAGCAATTATTTGTGTTGAAATTCTAGCAGGACGTAAATTTAAAATTTCACAAGTTAATTTTTCTATATCCATTGGAATATTACTATATGTCCCTACAGGACCTGAAATTTGACCAATACTAATATTTTCTAAAGAACTCTTAAATTTATTATATGCTCTTTCTAAAACATCAAACCAACTTAAAACCTTTACCCCAAAAGTCATAACTTCTGCATGAATACCATGTGAACGACCAATACAAACAGTATGTTTATACTTTTTAGCCATTTCTTTTAATGTAGATAATAATACTTCAAATTTATTTTTAATAATTTTAGAAGAATCAACAATCTGGAGAGCAAAAGCCGTATCGATTACATCAGAACTAGTTAGGCCCATATGCATATATTTAGCTAAATCTTCGCCTAAAGATTCATTTACATTAGTTAAAAAAGCAATTACATCATGATGAACTTCAGCTTCTATCTCATCGATTCGTTTCACATTAAAAGAAGCTAAAGATTTTATTTTTAACAAATCATCTTGAGGTATTTTCCCTAATTTAGAATAAGCCTCGCATACAGCAATTTCTACACGTAAATAATAATCAAATTTAGAATTTAAATCCCAAATTGCTCTCATTTCAGGTAACGAATATCTATCTATCATTTTAAAATATCCTTAATATTTACCCTATATGTGTTTTTCAATATTATTAATTATTGATGATTTAGGTATTAACCCAGCCATTCTCTCAACTGCTTCACCATTTTTAAACACTAATAAACTTGGTAAACCACTTACTGAAAACTTTTTCATTATTTCTAAATTATCATCAGCATTAATTTTAACAACTTTAATTTTCCCTTCAAAAGAAGACTCAATATCCTCTAATACAGGTCCTAATTTACGGCAAGGCCCACACCAAGGAGCCCAAAAATCAGCAACAATAACACCCTCTGATTTTAAAACTTCTGATTCTAAATTATCAACATTAACATCAATAGCCATAAAAATATCTCCTTAAATTAACACAACCTTATTTATCCCCATAATAGCATATATATTTTTTTCATGCTATTATGTTAAGGAGTTATGTAATAGATATTAAAATTTATAAACTCATTTTTAAACGAGGAAATAAATTATATGCCAAGAAAAAAGATTGTTGAAATAGTTCTTGATACAGAAACAACAGGCCTAGATTATACAAAAGAAAGAATTATAGAATTTGCTGCAGTAAGATTAGAAAACGGTAAAGTTAAAGATACATACCAAACACTTATCAATCCAGAACAACATATTAGAAAATCTAGTATCGCAATACACGGCATTACAGAAGATATGGTTGCTGATGCTCCAAAAGAGAGTGAAATACTTGGTGAAATTCTTGATTTTATTGGAGATGCTCCTATTGTTGCTCACAATGCAATATTTGATTATTCATTTTTAAATGAAGCTAGTAAAAGAGTTTTTAAGAAAAAATTTGAAAATGAAAGAATTGATTCACAACAAATGTTTAAAGAAATTTGTCCAGATTTAGATTCTCACGGTTTAGCAGCACTTACAGACAAATTTCACGTAGAACTTGAAAATCACCATAGAGCAATGGCCGATGCTATGGGGTTAGCTCTTGCTTATCCAAAACTAAAAAAATTGTATTTACAAAAATATGATTGGCAAACTAAACAACTTGAGAATATTGATTACTTGTTTGAACGCTTCTTAAGAATCCAACAAAGTGTTCAAACTATGCAATCTGAACTACAAGATTTAAAATCAATATTCAAACTACATTTTGAATTAGGAGGAGAACCTATAACATCCGAATCTGGAGAAACAATGGTTTACCAGTCAAAACATTCTTTTGGATACAAATTTTCAGAAATAAAAGAAGTTTTAGAAGAACTTGGAGCTTTAGATAAAGCCGTAAAATTAAATACAGGATTCATTGATAGATTATGCAACGGTTTAAGTTTATCTGATGAAAACAGACAAAAAATAAGAGATGCTCGTCACGAAATTTCAGAAACAAGAAATTTACAAATTCTTAAAAGTGGACACTAAAAGGAGAAATTATGAAAGGTAATGCATTTAAATTTGGAGATAATATTTCTACAGACCACATAGCACCAGGAAGATTATTCCACTTAAGGTCAAACTTACCAGAATTTGCAAAACACGTACTTGAAGATGCAGATTCAAACTTTGCATCATCAATGAAAAAAGGAGATTTTGTCGTTGCTGGAAATAATTTTGGACTAGGTTCATCAAGAGAACACGCTCCTCAAATCATCAAATTAGCAGGTGTTGGTGCTGTTCTTGCCAAATCATTTGCGAGAATTTTTTATAGAAATGCTATTAATATTGGCTTACTTGCGATTGAATGTGACACTGATGGAATAGATGCTGGAGATGAACTTGATTTAGACATCGAAAAAGGTATTTTAAATAACCTTACAAAAGGTACAATTACACAAATTGAACCATTACCACCTGTTATGATTAAATTATTAAACGATGGTGGGCTTGTTGAACATATTAAGAAAAATGGCGATTTCAATTTATAAGTTAATTAATAATTAATCGATACTATCTATATCTTCATCAGTGTTTGATGTCTTTTCCCTTATAGTATTTTTTGTTGTACTTTCATTGTAAATAACTTCATTTAATTCATGAGTCATCTTTGTAAAATCAAAATATTCACCAACAAGAGAAGACTTTTTAGAACGCTCCCAAGCATAAGTATTTACAATATTACAAACTTCTAAAAATGTTTCTTTAGACAAATACTTATTTTCATAATCTTCATACAATTCTAAAAGATAAGAATAAGTATCACGACCATTATTAGATATTATTCTTATAAACATATTTCTAATATCTGCATCTATAAATTCAGCATGATACATGTTTCTGTATAATTTTGCAGTTTTTAATATCGAAGCTGATATATTCTCAAATTTTTGATACTTCTTAATCATATCAAAATATTTTACAAAATAATAATAAACATCATTATCTTCGGATATCATTCTATTAAATTTAGGAGATAAATATGCTTTAAAGAATGAAACAAAAATTTCTTCTTTGTAATTAAATAAATAATATAAATCATTTACCAATTCACCTTGTCTTAAATCTGAAAGATAAGATTTAATCAATAATATTTGTTTCAAATTCCGTAAATCTTTATTTATGGAATAAAATATATCTCTTTCATTTAATTTATCAACTATTACAATATTTACTTTTAAAGAATTAACTAAATCCATTAATGAAGATATTTCAATATCCATTTGTGGCAAAGCATCTTTAAATAACTGCAAAGTTCTATAAAGCTCTGTCTGTTTTTCATTATAAGAAATAGGTTCATTATTCATTATCTTATCATATATAGTTTTTTCTAAACCAAATAAATTTAACTTAATAGAAGAAAGTATATTTGTAGACAATTCATATGCTGATTTATCTGACAAATTTTTACTTCCATCACAAAAAAGTGCTATTGCTTTCAAAAGCAACAGCAAAGACAATATCCTTCTTTTACCATCAACGATTAAAAAATTTTTCTCAGAAACTTTCTTAAGACAAATAAGACCTAAGTCAATCTCTGAATCACAAAATTGACCAATAGTGATTAGTTCTAACAAATCCTTTACATATTCAAAATTACTTGAACAATTTAATACAGATATGTTACTAGTTGATTTTAAAAGAAAATCTAAAATTTTGGCATTATACATTATTACCTACTAATCAGATAAAATAAATCCACCTCTTTCAGCATTTTTTAATTTATCTCCATCTATTTTAGCTCTAAGATTTTTTATATATTTATATATATAATCTCTTGGTAAATTAAGCAATGCTGCTAAATCTTTAGCATAAACGGTTTTATTTCTATTGTTTAAAAAATAATCAAAAACAATTTGTTCTCTATCAGTTAAATTTTTCTTTAATACAATATTAACTTCTTCTCTCAAAGAATTATCTTCAATATTAATAACATCTTGTTCTTGTCTTTTAATTATTTTTTGAACTATTTCATTTTGAGATTTATCATCAGATACTTTATCATTCTTAGCTTGTTTATTTTCTTGAACAGGAGCCTTGAAAGAAAATGGAGTATGTGATAATTGTCTTTCTCTTTCAAAGGCACGTTCTGCTATATTAGATAAATTTTCACTTCTTTGAGTTTTATATTTATCAGTTAAAGAAGAACTATCACCACTCATTACAATATCAACAAGATCATTAGTTGGTCTTGACTCTGCAACAACTTTTCCTAATCTTGCAGCAAATTCTTCTAGTGTAATTTTTTCTAAAGAACTTCTCCACTGCTTTATCTCTTCCTTACTTAAATACTCCGCCATTAGAATCTCCTATTTCTAATCCCATTTCTTTTGACATTTATTAATGTAACATAAATTCTTTTAATTGAAGCAAAATATTTCAAGATGTAAATTTTTATTTGCAATCGTTTACAAAAAAAGGATATAATTAACGAATGAAGAAGTTTGAGTTATTTAACAAATTTAACAACCCTGTACTTATTGTAAACAATGAAGTTGAACTTGTTTACAAAAATAATGTTTTTAATCGTTGTTTTCAAGATTTTAAAACATTAAAAAATTTTCTTCATAAAATAAATTATGAAATATGTCCACTAAATTCTGAAGATAGAGAAATTTTATCACCTATTATTCAAGCAGTACGTTCAAAAGAGAATTTTGCAGCACATATTTCATATCAATACAAACAAAACGAATTTTCATACTACGATATAAATGCAATTAAAAGAAACAAATATACTATAATTTTTTTCACAGATGTAACATCATATATACAATATGAAAAACTAGAAACAAAATATAAAAAATTGCAAAATCAAAATACTAATCTTATAAATGAAAATAATAATTTACAACATATTAAAGAAAAAGCTCAATCTCAAGCTATAAAAATGGCATTGACAAATAAAATTTCAAACATTATTAATAAATCAATAGATTTATCAAGTATTATTAAACCTACACTAAAAGAATTATCTTTTATGTTTGGAGCATTTAGCACATATTATGCAACATATGAAAATAAAAAATTTAAAATTTTACAATCAACTAATAAAAAAAACAGAGGTACAGAAATCTATTTTGATACAAATATTATTAGGCAAATTAAATCAAACAAAATATCATATTCAAGATGCGTAAAAGAACATATTGATGCAGAACCATTAAAAGAAGCTATTCAACGTATAATTGTTCCTATTTTCCATATGAGTGAAATGCTAGGAATAGTTGTTATATTATCAAGACAAAAAAGAGAATTAAAAGAAGAATTAGATATTCTAGAAAATATTTCTTCGCAATTAGGAACTGCAATTGTACACGCAAACCTTTATAAAAAGAATATCGAAACAGTTAAAGAATTAAAAAATACATTAAAAGAATTAAAAGATACACAAATACAACTTATAAATTCAGAAAAAATGGCTTCTTTAGGACAATTAATTGCAGGTGTCGCCCATGAAATTAATACTCCAGTTGCATCTATAAAATCGAATAATGAAATATTTACAAAACTAATTGATAAAATCGAAAATGAAAATATTGCAAATATCTTAAAAGATATAAACTCAACTGATAAAGAAGCAATACAAAGAATAAACCATTTAGTAATATCACTTAAAAAATTTGTAAGACTTGATGAAGCAGAATTGCAAGAAGCAGATATTAATAAAGAACTTGATTTAACACTTGATTTAATTAGACATGAAACTAAAAGACGTATTCAAGTTATAAAAAATTATGGTTCAATTCCAACAATAAAATGTTACCCTAATATGTTAAACCAAGTATTCATGAATATTCTTATAAACGCCTGCCAAGCAATAAAGAATGAAGGTATTATAACAATTACAACAGAATATCACGATAATAATTTAACAATTTCAATTGAAGATAATGGATGTGGAATAAAAGATCCAAACAAAATATTTATTGCTGGATATACAACAAAAGGTGTCGGAGTTGGAACAGGCTTAGGACTCGCCATATCCTCAAAAATTATTGCTAAACACAATGGAAAAATAGAAGTTAAAAGTAAGTTAAATAAGGGTAGCAAATTTATTATTACTATCCCTAGTAAGTAGTATTTTATTATAAAAATAAAAAATTGAATCAAGCTATTATTGGTTTTTAGACAAAAAAATTAAAAAAACTTAAAAAAATGTATTATTTTTTGTTCAGATTATGAATATAAAAAAAAGATATGGTATATTATTAGTACGCATAAAAATAAAGTGTATTTTTTACCCTTTATAAAAAAAAGGAATTGTAAAAAAACTTAATAAACCAAAGAAAAAAAAGCAATTATTTTAAACATATTATTTTTATATAAGAGTGTGAAGAATTAAAAGTTTATATGTCGGAGGTTAGTAATGACAATATCAGTTATCGGTAAGAAAAAACAAAGCAAAAAATCTTTTGACGAATTATTATCAGATTTAAAAACTAGTAGTTCAGAAAAAGTTAGATATAATGCTGCAAGAATCTTAGGAGAATTAGGAGATTCAAAAGCCGTTGAACCTTTAATTGATGTATTAAGAAACGACAAAAATGGCTCAGTTAGATTATATGCAGCTCGAGCATTGGGAGAATTGGGTGATACAAAAGCAACAGAATTTTTAATTGAATCATTAAGAGAAGATCGTAATGTTGATGTTAGAGTTCGTGCAGCTCGTGCATTAGGTCGTTTAGGTGGTAAAATTGTTGTTGAACCACTTGTTGAAGCATTAAATGATGAAAACCCTCAAGTTTGTATTACAGCAACAGATGCATTAATTGAAATTGGAGATGTTGCAACAGATGCTTTGATTGGTTCTTTAGACCACGAAAAAGTAAATGTACGTTGCGATGCAACAAGAGCATTGGGTGAAATTGGTGATAAAAAAGCAGTAGATAAAATTATTAATATGCTTTATGATGAATGGGTTAACGTAAGAATTTATGCTGTAACATCATTAGGTAAATTAAATGATACTAAAGCAGTTCCTGCATTAATTGATGTTATGAAAAACCAATCAGAAAATGAATTAGTTAGAGCGGGTGCAGCTGCAGCTCTTGGTGTTCTTAGAGATCAAAGAGCATTATTACCATTAAGAGAATTAATTATGGCAGCTGAAGAATTAGGTGAATTAGAAGATACAGCTCTTAAATCATTTAAAAAGATTATGGCAGCTAACTGGCAATCAATTCCAGGGGCTTCTGTTCAAAAGAAAGCAACTGCTTCAGTATAAGAATTTAATACACATTTATAAAAAATACCGATTTTATAAAATCGGTATTTTTTGTTATTTATACACTTTAAAAACAGAAAAAATATGTTATAATTAAATATATTTACTTAACGAGGATTTTTATTTAATGGCAAATTATGTGTTCGTCGCACAAAGCCTTGATGGATTTATTGCATCCAAGGACGGTTCAACAAGCTGGCTAAATATGCCAAATCCAACAAAAACAGATTATGGGTATAATAATTTTTTAAAGCAAATAGACGCTTTTATTATAGGAAGGTTAACCTTTGAAAAAGCCCTAAAATATAAACCTTATCCGTATAGTAAACAAGTATTTGTTTTAAGTACAACATTAAAAAATATACCTATCAATTTACAAGATAGCGTAGAAATTGTTAATGGAGATTTAAAAACAATACTTCAAGATATACAATCAAAAGGATATAAAAATCTATATATTGATGGAGCAAAAACAATACAATCATTCTTAAAAGAAGGTTTAATTGATGAAATAACAATTAATACACTTCCTATCATATTAGGAGAAGGAATAAAACTATTTGAAAACATAAACAAAACAATACCTTTAATCCTTAAAAGTAAAACATCTTATGAAAACGGAATTTTAACAAGTACATATAAAAAACAAGAGATGGATTCCTAAAAGGATTCCACCTCTATGTTGTTATAAAGTTTGTTTAAAATTAGAATTCTAAACCAGCTTCTCTAGCTGCATCTGCAAGAGCTTGTATTCTTCCGTGGTAAAGGAAACCACCTCTATCAAATACAACACCTTTAACACCAGCTTTTAAAGCTTTTTTAGCAATAGCTTCACCAACAACTTTTGCAGCTTCAATATTACCACCGTGTGATAATTTTTCGCGTAAGTCTTTATCATTAGATGAAGCAGATGCTAAAGTTACATGTTTAACATCATCAATCAATTGAGCATAGATATGTTTTGTACTTCTGTAAACTGCTAATCTTGGATATTCAGCATCTCCAGAAATATTTAATCTAATAGATCTATGTCTTTTTTGAACTCTAGGTTTTCTAGTTTCTTGTTTAATCATTTTCTTTCTCCTTAACCCAAACCTTCTTAATAACTAATTAAGGGTTTATATGGGCTTATTCTTATAACTTTATACTCAAATTTACTTATTAATTTAAATTGACTAATGAAAAATTTCAAAATAAATAATAAGCTAAACCTGACTACGTGCGTAGCACTATTTTTTACCAGCTTTACCAGCTTTTCTTCTGATGTATTCACCTTCGTAGCGAACACCTTTTCCTTTATAAACTTCAGGAGGTCTTTTGCTTCTGATTGCAGCAGCAACGTCACCAACCATTTGTTTATTAGAACCACTTACTGTAATGTTTACGTTTTTATCAACAGTAATAGTAATACCAGCTGGTGGTTCAACGATTACAGGGTGAGAGTAACCTAAAGCCATATTAAGTTTAGTTCCTTCCATATTAGCACGGTAACCAACACCTTGAATTTCTAATTTCTTTTCGAAACCTTTGCTTACACCTTCTACAGCGTTTGCAACTAATGTTCTTGAAAGACCATGTAAAGCATTAGTTTTTCTTTCATCATTAGTAGGTTCTAAAATAATTTGATTATCAACTACTGAAATCTTAATTTCTTCTCTAACATTTACTGATTCAGTACCTTTTGGTCCTTTAACAGTTATTAAATTACCTTCTAATTTAACTTCAACACCTGAAGGAATTTCGATAGGTTTTTTACCAATACGTGACATATTATTTTCTCCTTTATTTCTAAGTGGGTTTTCTGTCAATTGCACCACTTCTGTATTTACTTAATTTATTTCGTAAAGTTTTTATGCGTAGCTTTTTATTATAATGAACAGAATGGTTTGGTGTTAATATCTTGTATATTTAACTTTAATTTGGAAGCCAAAACCAAACCGGACATCCAACGTAACCTAGCTACGTGCGTAGCACTTGAATTATTGCTTCACTCGGACAAAGTATTCATGTAGCTTCGCAGCCATTCATATTTGTCCTCGCTACTTCGGCATTCCTTCACTACGTTCAGTCAGCCTACGCAAAATTCAATTACCAAACGTTACAAAGAATTTCGCCACCTAAGTTTTCTTTACGAGCTTTTCTATCAGTTAATAAGCCTTTGCTAGTAGAAACGATAGAAATACCTAAACCACCAAATACTTGTGGTAAGTTTTTAGCTTTACAATAAGTTCTCAAACCTGGTTTAGAAACTCTTTGAAGGTTAGTAATAACAGGTTTACCTTTTTCATCGTATTTTAATTCGATAACTAAAGATTTGAACTTACCTTCTTCTTTAACTGAATAACCAGCGATGAATCCTTCGCTTTTTAATAATTCAGCAACAGAAAGTTTTAATTTAGAAAGAGGCATAGAAACTGTTTCGTGAGAAACAACGTTAGCATTTCTAATTCTTGTTAGCATATCTGCTATTGGATCTGTGTTCATATTTATTTCCTTTTCTCTTGTGGACTTACAAGGTTGAACCTTGCAGTATCCTAGTACTCGTTCTTACCGAATTAATTGTTGCTCATTAAAAAGCGTGCTTCGGCAGTCAACAAATTAATTTTATAATAAACAAAAAATACTTACAACCATTTGATTACGAGATGTTAACGGATTTTAAACATACAATAAAAGAGTAACTTTCGTTACTCTTTTAAATGTTGTTTGTTTAAAATAAAGAATACTACCAGCTTGCTTTAGTAACGCCAGGTAATAATCCTTG
>CALUWB010000041.1 GCA_944324375.1 Candidatus Gastranaerophilales bacterium
ATTAATGCAGCTTTTGTACCTAATCCTTTTCCAACAAGTAATGATGTTGGAGCCAACATTTCACGCATACCAGGAGACCCTTTAGGGCCTTCATAACGTATAACGATTACATCAGCTTCTTTTATCTCGTCATTTTCTAATGCCACCATAGCTTCTTCTTCTGAATCAAATACCTTAGCAACACCTTCAAAATAATAACAAGATTCTTCAACACCTGATATTTTTATTACAGCACCATCCGGAGCGATATTTCCATGTAAAACACCCAATCCAGGTTGAGTTGTTATAGGCTCTTTAGGTGAATGAATGAGGTTTGAATCATACCAAACATCTTTTACAATATCTTTTATTCTTTGACCTGTAACCCCAATTGTATTACTAAATTCAGATAAATTTTCAGATAAAACTCTTAAAAGCCCAGAAATTCCTCCTGCATTATGAAAATCTACCATATTAGGTATAGCTGTTGGATCAAGTTTTACAATTTGTTTTATTTTTGAAGTTAAATTTTCAAAATCTGATAGTTTCAAATCAATACCACCAGCATGAGCTACAGCCAATAGATGTAAGAAAGAATTTGTTGAACCTCCTAATGCATAATCGCAAAGAATAGCATTTCTCAAGGAATCCATTGTGATAATATCTAAAGGACACAAATTTTCTTTAACAAGTTCAACAGCTCTATATCCACTATCAAAAGCAATTCTTTTTTTCTTTGCAGAAACAGCAGATGCAGTTGCACATTCAGGCAAGCTCATCCCTAAAACTTCAGTTAAGCAAGCCATAGTGTTTGCAGTATATAGCCCCTGACAAGATCCAACAGTTGGACACGCTTCTTCTTCTAGATTTTGGAGTTCCTCTTCTGTTATTTCACCATTACGATATTTACCAACAGCTTCAAAAGTACTTTTTATAAAACTTGTTTTTTCACATTGACATTCACCTGCAAGCATTGGACCTGCAGTAACAATAATTGTTGGAATATTTAATCTTACAGCTGCAATCAACATTGCTGGAGTAATCTTGTCACAATTTGATAAAAGCACTAAACCATCAAGTTGATGAGCTTCTGCAACAGTTTCAACACAATCAGCAATCAAATCTCTTGAAGGTAGAGAATATCTCATCCCCTTATGCCCCATAGCAAGCCCATCACATACAGCAGGAGTTCCAAAAATAAACGCTTGACCACCTGCAGACTGAATACCTTTTTCAATTTGACGTTCCAAATCACGCATTCCAACATGTCCTGGAACAATATCAGAAAAAGAACTTGCTATTCCAATAAATGGTTTATCAATATTTTTCTTACTAACACCTGTTGAATATAAAAGAGCTCTATGAGGAGCTCTTGAAACACCTTTTTTTATAGTATCACTTCGCATAAGTATATTCACCTTTTCTAATTGATACAATATTATAACTATCATCCCACTCTATTTCACCATCTATAGAGATATTATGATAATCATAAACATTATTTATGAGTTGAACAGTAAACAAATCCTTTTGAGCAAGTCGTTTAATAACTTTATCTAATAAAGTTGTGCTACCTGCAATAGTTCCATCAGAAGATGTTGCTTTTACCCCATCATAATATATTTTTTCATCTGCAAAAATTGCAGCTTTTTTACCACTATCAGTAATAGGTAATGCATCACTTACTAAAATAATTCTATTTACAGGTTTTGCCTTAAAGACTAATTTTATTACCTCATCGCTTAAATGAACGCCATCTGCAATAATTTCTGTATAAATATTATCATTGATTAATGCTGCAAGTGCAGTTGAGTAACCTCTATGAGAAATTCCCTTCATAGCATTAAACAAATGGGTTACCCCATCACAACCATCAATATTTCCACCCAAACAATGCCCTGCTTGGATTTTAACATTCTTAGTTTTTAAATAATCCATTAAGCCTTCATCCAATTCAGGAGCTAATGTTACTATTTTAATAAAATCATCTTCAATTCTTTGATACTTATCAGCTGTTAACGGCTGAAAATGTTCATAATTATGGATGCCTTTTTTCTCTACATTTATAAATATACCTTCTAAATGTATTCCTAAGATATCTGCACAATCATCTCTTTTTTGCTGAGAAGCTTTCTTTATAACTTCAACTTGACGTCTTATATTTGCAAAAGAATCTGTAACAAGTGTAGGGAAATATCCTCCAATACCATGTTTTAGAAGTTCTTTTGAAGCAAATAACATTTCACCAACATTTGCTTTATTAAAATCAATACCAAATGCCCCGTGAATATGCTGTTCAACAATTAATCGTGTTTTCATAAAATATTTATACTCCAAACACTTTTCTTGCTTCTTCTCTATCATCGAAATGAATAGTTTTATCTGCAAGAATTTGATAATCTTCGTGTCCTTTTCCTGCAATTACAACAACATCATTTTCATTAGCGATATCTTTTATTAAAGCAATTGCCTTACCTCTATCAGCTTCAACAGTAATATTATTAACAGACTTAAATCCAGCAAGAATGTCTGTAATAATTTGTTGAGGATCTTCACTACGAGGATTATCAGAAGTTACGATAACTTTATCAGCAATCTTTTCAGCAATAGCACCCATCTTAGGTCGTTTTGTAGCATCTCTATCACCACCACAACCAAATACGCAAACTAAACTACTATCTTTTGGAGTAATTTCTCTTGCTGCGTTTAAAACATTTTCCAATCCATCAGGAGTGTGAGCATAATCAACAATTACAAGAGGATGATGAACTACAACTTCAAAACGTCCTGCTACACCTTTTACAGGTTCTAATGCTTTAATTGCATTATCAATACTCAACCCCATAGCATAAGCAACTGTTAATGCCGCTAAAACATTATAAACACTAAACATTCCATTCATAGATAAATTTACTTGATAAGTTTTTTCAGGTGTTACACACTCAAAAGAAACACCCTTAGGTGAAAAACTAATATTTTTAGCAGATAATGTTGCTTCATTTTTAATACCATAAGTAAACAATTTAACGCCTTCTGCTAAAACATTTTTAAATCTGTCAGCATAAGAATCATCAACATTGATAACAGCAACATCACCTGATTTTAATCTTTCAAATAACATCGCTTTTGCATTAAAATATCTGTCCATTGTAACGTGATAATCTAAATGATCTTGTGTTAGATTAGTCATTACTGCACAATTATATTCACAAAATCCAACTCTATTTTGTACCAATGAGTGAGAACTTACTTCCATTGCAACATTTTTAATTTTAGCTTCATCTTTAATCATTTTTAGTGTGTGTTGCAATTCAGGAGCTTGAGGAGTTGTATGTTTTGCTTCTTTATATTCCCCATCAGAAGATAATTTATATCCCAAAGTACCTATTAATGCACATTTATCACCTGATGATTCCATAATACGTTGAACTAAATGTGTAACTGTTGTTTTACCGTTAGTTCCTGTAACACCAATCATATTCAATTCTTTAGAAGGTGATTCATAGAACTGATTAGCTAAACCTGCTATTGATTGTTCTGCAGAATTTACAACAATTTGAGGGACATCTAAATCCAATTTAGTTTCACACATTATAGCAACTGCACCTTTTTTAACTGCATCAGCTGCAAAATTATGACCATCAACATGTTCACCTCTTAAGCAAACAAATATATCACCTTTGGTGGTTGTTTTAGAATTATAGTTAATACCTGTAACATCTACATCTTCAAAATTATATTTTTCTACTACTTCTACATCACTAATTAGTTTTGACAGTTTCATTTTGCATTTTCTCCTTTGCTGTTCTTGCATTATGTTTATCAGGTGTAAGATTCATAATACTTGCAACCTGAGATGCTATAGCCTTAAATATCGGAGCAGCAACTGTACTACCCCAAATTTCTCCACCTTGAGCGGAGTCTACTACAACATATATTAAAACTTGTGGATCAGTTGCAGGTAAATAACCTACAATTGATGTGTATAACTTGTTTGTATATCCGGAATCATTCTCTTTTGGTTTGTGAGAAGTCCCTGTTTTAGCAGCAATATAGTAATCATCCATTTTTATAGGAGAATTACCGGCTTCAATACTTTTTGTTAATAACTTAGTTACAAGTTTTGCATTTTCAGGAGTCATAACTTGTACTGATTTAATCTTAGTTTCTGCTTCTTCCGGAGTATATTTAATAACGTGAGGAGTAACTCTCACACCATTATTAGCAAGCGCAGAAACAGCTGACACCATTTGAATTGCTGTAACAGAAGATCCGTAACCATACCCCATGCAGGCATGGTCTGATACATCCCATTTACTTGCAGGTTTTAATAAACCAATGGATTCACCAGGTAAGTCTATTCCTGTTTTATGTCCAAAACCAAATTTTTCTAATATATCATGAAATTCAGTTGATGACATAGTTTGAGCGATTTTTACCGCCCCAACATTACTTGAATGTTGGAAGAAATAAACTAAGTCAATAAGTCCTGGAGCACCACGTTGTTTATAATCATAGTTAGATATTGTCCACCAACCGATTTTAATTTTACCTGTATCATTAATTTTTGTATGTTCGTTTATTTTCCCTAAAGCTAAAGATGAAGCAACTGTAATTGTTTTAAAAGTTGACCCTGGAGGGAAAATATCAGTTAAAGTCCAATTCTTAGTTTGAAGCATAGATGCCGTTCTATAATGATTAGGATCATAAGAAGGATAAACAGCATAAGCTAATATCTCACCATTTTTAGGATTCATAACTATTACAGCACCACGTTGCGCTTTAAATTTTGACACCGCTAAATCAAGTTCTCTTTCTGAAATATGTTGAATCGCAGTATCAATTGTTAATGTAACATCTTCACCTTTCAATGGTTCTGTTGCTGCGACAGGATCAGTTGAGAAAGTATAAATCAAATTCCCTGATGGAGTTTTTTCAATATTAGGACGTTGAGTAACATGCTCTAATTTATCTTTCGCAGTATATTCAACTCCTGCAGATACATCGGCATCCAAATTATAATAACCTAAAACATGAGATGCTAAACAACCTTGAGGATAAACTCTTATACTCTTTTTATCAACAGGAATTTCTCTTAAACACAATTTTGCAATAGCATCACGTTCAGCTTTCCCAACATTTTTTTTCAACAAAATAACTGTTTGATTCTTCTCAGCCTCAAACTTTTCCATTATAGTGGTTGGCTGCATTTTTAAAATAGGTGCTAATGCTTTAGCTAATTCTTCTTTAGTGTGAATTTTGTCATCAAAGTCTTTAGGCCTGGCATACACATCATAATAAACCATATCTGTAGCTAGTTTGATACCATTTCTATCATAAATATCGCCACGCATAATAAAAGAACTTGAAGTTCTTTGACGCTTAGCTTTTGCTCTATAATGTTTTACATCCAAAATTTGGATACAAAATAAGTGACAAATCAAACATAATGCAAACAATGCAAATATTATTTGAGTTATCCCAAGCCTCTTATTAAAAACCTTAATTCGTTTATCTTTTATTTTAAATAATTCATCTTTCACAACATAAATTTTACCACAATCATATAATCTTGAAAAAAGTTTAAAAATAATTTACAGAAGTACATAATTGTCTGTGCTACATTTTTAATATGAGCGTTCAATATGTACCATTACATTTGCACACAGAATATTCACTTCTAGACGGTGCAATAAGAATAAAAGACCTTTGTAAATTTGCAAAAGAAAACAACATGCCAGCAGTTGCAGTAACTGACCATGGTGTAATGTATGGCGCATTAGATTTATATATTGATGCAAAAGAAGCAGGTATTAAACCAATTATCGGATGCGAATTTTACGTTCACTCAGGTGATATAACAGAAAGAGATCAACATAATAACCCTCGTTATCACTTAATTTTATTAGCAAAAGATAATGAAGGCTATATGAACCTTGTAAAACTAGCTTCAGATGCTGCTTGTAAAGGATTTTATGTAAAACCTCGTATCAATTTTGAGTTACTAAAAGAATATTCAAAAGGTTTAATATGCTGTTCTGCTTGTTTAGGGGGAGAAGTATTATGTCACCTTAAAAAAGGTGATTATGAAGGAGCAAAAGAAGTTGCTCAAAAATACAAGGATTTATTTGGGGATGATTATTATATTGAGCTTCAAGATCACGGTTTAGAAGATCAAAAAAGAACTAACCCCGATTTAATCAAGCTAGCAAAAGAGCTTGATATTAAAATGGTTATTACAAATGACTCTCACTACTTAAAAAAAGAAGATGCAGACTGGCATGACACATTACTATGCATGCAAACTCAGTCATTAAAATCTGAAGAAAACAGATTTCATTTCCCCAATAATGAATTTTATGTAAAAACAGTTGATGAATTAAGAGATGCATTTCGTTGGATGGATTCTGAAACATTTGATGAATGCATAAAAAATACCGTAGATATTGCTGAAAAATGCCATGTAACAATTAAATGGGAAGCTCCATTACCTGATTACAAAGTACCTGCAGGATACGACACAGAATCATACTTAGATTTTCTTGTTAATGAAGGTTTAAAAAGAAAATACGGAGAAGAAAACATAGATGATGAATTAATGGAGCGTGTAAGATATGAGCTTGGTATCATTCACAAAATGGGATTTTCTGCATATTTCTTAATAACTTGGGACTTTATTCATTATGCTAAAACCCATGATATTCCTGTAGGCCCAGGTCGTGGTTCAGCTGCAGGTTCAGTTGTTGCATATGCACTTGATATTACAGACCTTGACCCAATCAAGCACCATCTGTTGTTTGAAAGATTCTTAAACCCAGAACGTTTCAGTATGCCCGATATTGATACCGACTTCTGTATCGATAAACGAGGAGAAGTTATTGACTATGTTGTAAAAAAATATGGCGAAGATAAAGTTTGTCAGATTATTACCTTCTCAACACTTGCAGCAAGAAACGCAATGAAAAGTGTTGCTCGTGTATTTGGTATTGAATATGCAAAAAGTAATAAGCTTGCCTCAATGATTGCAACTGATGCTAAAAATATTGACGCAGCTCTACAAGAAGGGATGGAACTAAGAGAAGAGTATGACAAAGATCCGGAAGTAAAAAAACTTGTAGATACTGCAAAATGTGTTGAAGGAATAAAATGTGGTATTGGGATGCACGCAGCAGGGGTTATTATCTCATACAAACCTCTTGATCAAATTGTACCAGTTCAACCATCAAAAGACGGTATAATTATTACACAATATCATAGAGAAATTCTTGAAAAATTAAAACTGTTAAAAATGGACTTCTTAGGCTTAAGAAACCTTACAATGATTCATAAAACAGTAAAATTAGTAAAACGTTGTCAAGGAATAGATGTAGATATCAATCATATTCCACTTGATGACAAACCAACCTACGATATGCTAGTTCGAGGAGAAACAGTAGGTGTGTTCCAGCTAGAATCCTCTGGTATGACAAGCCTTGTAAAAAAATTAAAACCAGACGTATTTGAAGATTTAGGAGCTTTAGTTGCACTATTTAGACCTGGTCCATTAGGTTCTGGCATGGTTGACGACTTCGTTGAACGTAAACATGGTCGTCAGGCAATTACTTACGCACACCCTAGATTAGAACCTATCTTGAAAGACACCTATGGAACAATGGTTTATCAAGAACAAATCATGCAGATATTCCAAGTTATGGCAGATTATTCTTTGGGACAAGCAGACCAAGTTCGTAGAATGATGGGACACAAAGACCCTGAAGCAATGGCTGCCCAAAAAGATAAACTTATTGAAGGTTCTGCAAAATACGGAATGAAAGCAGAAGATGCAACAAAACTTTTCGAACAAATTCAAAACTTTGCTGCATACTGTTTCAACAGAGCTCACTCATCAGCTTATGCTTTTGTTGCATACCAAACAGCATATTTAAAATGTCATTATCCTGTTGAATATTTATCATCACTGCTTTCAAGTGTGTCAGGAGATCAAGATAAAACACAAGCATATATTGAAGAAGCGCAAAAATATGGTATCAAAGTTCTTCCTCCTGATGTTAACAAATCATTCTTAGAATATGCACCAGATGGTCACAACATAAGATTTGGACTTGCTGCTATTAAACAAGTTGGTGAAGGCGTTGTTGAAGAAATAATCAAAGAAAGAGAAGCAAACGGAGAATACAAAGACATCTTTGATTTCTGCAAAAGATTAGACCCTAAACACGTAAACAAAAGACTCCTTGAAGGCTTAATAAAAGCAGGAGCATTCTCAACAATTGAAAAAAGTAGAAAACAACTTCTTGATAATATGGAACATATTATTTCATCAGTTTCAAGAGAAGCTAAAGCAAGAGAAATGGGACAAGTAAGTTTATTCTCTGCACTTCCTGAAGACGATAGCTTTGCAGCTTCTCAATTCCAACTAGGAGGTTCGGACGAAGAATTTGATGATAAGCAAATTCAAATGTTTGAAAAAGAATTCTTAGGTTTCTATGTAACCTCACACCCTCTTTTCTCAATTAGAGATAAGTTACCATTTTTAATGACTCATAAAATTTCAGAACTAAAAGATAAAGATAATGATACACCTGTTACAATATGTGGACTTGTTACAACTGCAAGACAGATCCCAACAAGAAAAGACCCAACAAAGTTTATTAAATTCTTAACCATAGAAGATTTAACAGGAAAGGTTGAAGCAGTTGCATTTAACAAAACAATTCAAGAATATGGTGACTTTTTACAAACAGAACAAAAAGTTATCATTTCAGGTAAAGTTCAACATAGAGAAGAAGACCAAACAAGCGTTCTTATTGATAACGTTAAACCTGTTGATAATTCAAACCTAGTCACTATAACAATTAAAGATGAGCTAAAATATGAAGAACTATGTGCAATAAAAAATATTCTAGCAGCTCATCACGGTTCAGATCCTGTTTTATTTAATGTATTAGAAACAAATGATAGAATTCTTACAGCATCAATGTTTTGGGTTTCGGCATCAAATGAACTTATTAATCATCTTAAAAAATTATTTGATGGAAAAATTGAAGTTTCTATAAAATCAATGGATACACCTACAAAAGAAGAAGATACTATTGAGGTGTAAGTAATTTTATTTTATCTATTGTAAGTTGTAAACTATTTAATCTTGAATTTACAGCAAAAATCAATTTTGTTAGATTTTTGAGTAATATCTTTTTATCTTTAAATTTAGGTTTACCTAGCCAAGTACGACCTTGTGATGATTCTATAAAACATTCTTTAAAAATTTTTATTTTATCTAAAACTGATACAGAAATTAAATCTCTTACATCTGCTAAATAAATATATAATTCTCCTAATATAATTCTTGATCGAGAAATATTATCAGCTTTTATAAAATCCATTAAACTAATTAATATCTTTGATAAATCATCATAATAACGAATAAGTTTTTGTTTTTTCTTTAATAAACCACTCGTTAAAACTTTCATTGATTGTTCATAGCCTAAATCAATCAAATTATTACGCATTGAATCTGACATATTTAAATCAAGAATAATAACATTACCGGTATTAATTTTTATATAATCATAATCATCTCTATGTCCATAACTACATATAATATGATCCGTTGCTGCTGATGTCATACAACTATATATAGCATTAAAGAAATCTATTGCATTATTATCAACTTGCTCATATTCGCCTTCTAATCTAAATTCTAAAATTCTATTCCTACCTAATTTTAGATTTTTAGATAACTTCCAAAGAGGAATACTCTTTAATAAATCACCATCAACAAGTCTTTTTCCATTGATTTCGACAGGAGTCATAAGTCCTGGCATACTACAAGATATTCTAACAGCTTCTGCTATTTCAAAATCAGGAGTCTCTTGTTTTGAAAATTCATTACATCTAAATGTTAATAAATCAGTCGTATAAATCAAAAGATTTTTTTCTAAATCAGCGAAAGTAACAGGTTTATTCTTTCCTTTTTTGTAAGATTTACCATAAATCTTTTTTTCTACATTTTCTCTGACCCATTGAGTAAAAATTTCACCTTTACTTAATGCAAAATCTTTCCCGAAACTAAAATTTATATCTCTAAAAAGTTCAAAATTGACTTTCATAAAGATATCTTTAATTTCTTCATAAGAATATCCAACAGCTACTAAAGTAGCCAAAATAGCACCGACAGAAGATCCAACAAGAGTATCATACTTGATTTTCATTTCATTAAGAGCTCTTACAGCACCAACATAAGCAAAGCCACGAACTGCGCCACCACCAAATATACAAGTATAAATATCTTCTCTAGTCATAACTTCAATTATTATATACTAGAATTAATGATTAATAAAGTAGTCATCCTATTTAGATTTACCTCTCACATAAGGCATATAAAAAATAGGATAATTTATAAATTGATTATAAATAGGACTATCTGTAAAAAATCCGTAATACATAGGATCATAATATCTAGGACGACCTTTTCCTGTAAAATCATATCCGGAATAAGAATCATAACTTTCATCTTTTATTACAATTTTTTTATGAGATATGGAGTGCTTTTGCTCAGGAATATAAACAGAATCACTTGCTATTACGGTTAGAATAGAAAAGCAAAAACAAAATATTAGAATTAAATATTTCATACAAACATAACCTTATTGATTAATATACACAGGCAACGGTAATATTCCTAATATAAGCCAATATAACATATTTATTCTCATATTTAAACACCTCATAATTCTAAAATTTACCCCAAGCAAGAAAAATATTCCTCTAATATTAGTAATATAAATAATACTAAAAATTCATATTTAGGAAAATTTCTTGCTTGTATAAATACATCTTTAGAAACCTATACCAAAATAGAATGAAGGATAGATTCCATTGTAATAATATGGTCCATAATTTATCGGGTAACCATAGTAGTAACAAGAGCTCCAACAGCCGCGCCTGGCCAACACCCCTGTGGTAAATGAAGAACCACAAAAATGATGATGAGGAGCAGGAGGAGGTGCAACCATTCTTACATGTGCTACACCATGATGTCCATGTGGACCTCTATCATGAGGTTTTGCGCTAACAGGTAAACTTAAAGCTAATAAACTAATTAAACTTAATGCTAATAATTTCTTTTTCATATCTTCACCTCTCATATCTTCATTTATATAACGAATTTATTTTTAAAATGTTCAAATTTATGTTAAGCAATATTAATGTTAAATTCTTTACAAGATTAGCTTTTTGAACTAATATTGAATAAACAGAACTTGTAATAGTTTTAAAAAAGGAAGAAAAATGAATACATACAACAGGATTTTACTAAAAGTAAGTGGAGAGGCGTTACTTGGAGAACAACAATTTGGTATAGACTATAAACCTGTTGAAATGATAGCAAATGAAATTTCTCAAGCAGTAAATGCAGGTGTTCAAGTTGCAGTTGTTGTCGGAGGTGGAAACATCTTTAGAGGAATGAAAAATAGTGCAAAACTTGGTATGGATAGAGCTTCCGGAGATTATGTAGGGATGTTAGCTACAGTTATGAATGCTATATCACTACAAAGTGCATTGAAATCAATTAATATAGATTGTAGAGTACAATCAGCATTAGAAATAAAACAAATCGCAGAACCATATATAAGACATAAAGCAATAAGACACCTTGAAAAAGGTAGAGTTGTAATCTTTGCAGCAGGAACAGGAAACCCATTTTTTACAACAGACACAGCAGCAGCACTTAGAGCATCTGAAATAAATGCTGATGCTATGTTAATGGCTAAAAATGGAGTTGATGGAGTTTATGACGATGACCCAAGAGTTAATCCTGATGCTAAAAAATTAGATAATATTAAATATTCAGATATTATTAAAAATGATTTAAAAGTAATGGACGCTTCAGCTTGTTCATTATGCGAACAAAATAATATACCTATTGTAGTTTTTGATTTTGCTGCCAAAGGTAGCTTAATGAAGATTATAAATGGGGAAAAAATAGGAACTTTTGTTAATTAGTATAGTATATATTGAAAGAGGTAAAAATGTCAGAAGCAGTTGATGAGCTATTTTTATTAGGCGAAGAAAAAATGGAAAAAGCAATCTCTCAAATGATGAGAGAATTTGGAACCATAAGAACAGGAAGAGCAAATCCTATTATTCTTGACAAAGTTTTAGTTGATTATTATGGAGCTCCAACTCCTTTAAGACAAATGTCACAAGTTACAGTTAGCGAAGGAACAACTTTAATCATAACTCCTTATGACAAAACTATATTAAAAGATATTGAAAAAGCAATAATTAAAGCAGAATTAGGAATTTCTCCAAACAGTGATGGTATATGTATTAGACTTACATTCCCTCCTTTAACAGAAGAAAGAAGAAAAGAAATCGTTAAAGATGTTAAAAAGATTGGAGAAGATGCAAAAGTTGCGATAAGAAATATCAGACGTGATATGACTGATGGTGTTAAAAAAGTTGAAAAAGAAGAAAAACTACCAGAAGATACTGTTAAAGATTATCAAGATGAAATTCAAAAATTAACAGATAAATATACAAAGCAAATTGATAATTCAGTGGCAGAAAAAGAAAAAGAGGTCTTAACAGTATAATGGATCAAAAGAATCTAACCAGATTAGTTACAGGAACAGTAATGGGATTCACTGTTCTAGGTTTAATATTTTATGGTGGGTTACCTTTATTTTTACTTACGCTATTAGTGATATATTTTGCAACAAAAGAATATGTCCTAATCCTACGTCATAAAGGTTTCTATCCTAGCATAAAAGTTATATTGTTTGCAGATGCATTTTTTGCATTACTAGCATATTTGAACAAGTTTAATATGCTATCATTTGCAGTAACTATATCATCAATAGTTGCATTCATTTGGGTTTTATCAAAAGGAAGACAACCATATATTGCAAATGTCGCAACAACTATTCTGGGTTTTATTTATAGTGGATTATTTCCTTTATATTTAATTTTTATTAGAGATATTGGGACACAACCAGTTTATCAACACTTAATAAAAATGCCGTCACAACAAGAAGGGCTTTGGTATTTAGTATTGTTATTCTTCTGTGTATTATTCACTGATACAGGCTGTTACTACTTTGGAACAAAATATGGCAAGCACAAAATTGCTCCAATAATCAGTCCAAATAAAACTATTGAAGGCGCTATTGGAGGTTCGTTATGTGCTATAATTGGGGCAATTGCAATTGGTTACTTCATACATATTGATTGGTATCACGGATTAATTATTGGAATACTAATTGCAACCTTTGCTCAAATTGGGGACTTGTGTGAATCATTAATTAAAAGAGATGCTGGTGTTAAAGATTCTGGAAATACCTTACCGGGGCATGGTGGATTCTTAGATCGAACTGATAGTTATGTATTCACATTACCTATTTTATATTATTACTTCCAATATTTTGTATACCAAACAGGTACATTTGAAACATTAATTAACTTCTTTAAAGGCTTAATATAATGTACAAAAATATTTTAGGTATTGAATGTAGCAATAAAGATTTATTTAATGCTGCAATAACACATCCTTCATACACAAAAGAAAACAACTTGCCAGCAAAGATGAGTTATGAGAGATTAGAATTTTTTGGAGATTCTGTATTAAAATTGTACTCATCTCAGTTATTAATAAATAAATTTCCTGAATATGATGAAGGGAAATTATCAAAAATTCGTTCAATATTAATATCTGATGCAACAATTTCACAAATCGCATTTGATATAGGGTTAAATAAAATAATAAGATTATCAGAAGCAGAAGAAAAGCAAGGTGGAAGAAATCGAGAATCCAATATTGCCTGTGCTTTTGAAGCCGTTTTAGGCGCTTACTATTTAGATGGTAAAGAAAGAGAAATCAAAGAATTTCTCGATTATCAACTGGATAAATTTATTGAAGAAATAGATAAAAACTTTGCAAAATATAATGCAAAAGCAGTATTACAAGAATACACACAATCACAAACAAAAGAATTACCAGAATATAAAACAACAAATATAACCGGACCTGCTCACAAGCCAGTTTTTGAAGTAGAAGTTAGTTATTGTGGTAAAATATTAAGTAAGGCAGAAGGTAAGACAAAAAAAGAAGCCGAGCAAAATTGTGCCTATCAAGCCTGTAAAGAACTTGGGATTATAGAGGACAAATAAATGAATAATATTATAATATCGCCATCAATATTATCAGCTGATTTTGTAAATTTAGAACGAGATATAAAGCGTATCGAAGAAGCAGGAGCTGATTGGGTACATATAGATGTAATGGACGGGCATTTTGTACCAAACATAACTATTGGAATTCCTGTTGTTAAGGCTATAAAAAGAATAACTAAACTACCATTAGATGTTCATTTAATGATAGAAAATCCTGAAAAATATATTGGAGCATTTGCAAAAGCTGGAGCAGATATTATTACTATTCATTATGAAGCCTGTGAAGAAAATTTAAAAGAAAATATTGATTTAATTAAAGCCTGCAATGTCAAAGTAGGAGTATCAATAAAGCCCAAAACAAGTCAAGAAAGGCTTTATCCATATTTAAAAGATATTGATTTAGCACTTGTTATGACTGTAGAACCAGGTTTTGGAGGACAAGAATTTTTACATCACTGTGCAATGAAAATACCTAAAATCAAAGAATTAGTTAATGATGACTTCATTATTCAAGTAGATGGAGGAATAAATAATATCACCTCTAAAATATGTACCTCACTTGGAGCTAATTCACTAGTTGCAGGTAGCTATATTTACGGTAGCAGTGATATAAAATCTTCAATTAATAGTTTAAAAAATATGTCATAGTATAACAGGATGATACTCATTTGCTTTTATCATGCTATAATCAGGACAAATGAGGGATTTTTCTTTAAAAACTACAATAACATATAAGCTATATCGTCAGTTAATATTACAACTTGAGGATTTTTTATCAACAATTGGCGATATCATTATTTATGGGAAAGAAGTTTTATCATTAATATTTAAAAGAGAATTAGATTGGAAAGCAATCATTGAGCAGTGCGCAAGATTTGGTGTCAGTTCATTACCAATAACTTTATCTATTGTTGGAATGTCAACTATTATTGTTGCAATGCAAGTTGCAGGAGAAATGGTAAAACAGGGGGCAGGCAATTATGTTGGCATGCTAGTTGCTATTTTAACAATCAGAGAAGAAGGTATAATAATGTCAGGGTTTGCAATCATATCAATGATTGGTTCATCAATCGCTTCAGAAATTGCAACAATGAGGGTTACAGAACAAATTGATGCTATAAAAGTTTTAAAAGTAAATCCAATTAGATACTTATTTGTACCTAGAGTTCTATCAGGTATATTAATGATGCCACCAGTATTAGTTGTTGCCTCTCTTGTTGGGATTATAGGTGGAGGAGTTGCTGCTCATTTAGCATCAGACCTTTCCTACAGAGCATATTTTGAATCAGTATGGACTGGTCTTTATATGAAAGATATCAATGTTGCACTTTTAAAAGCAATCGTATTTGGCTTTACAATTGCGCTAATTAGTTGCGCATGTGGTTATAAAGCAAAAGGTGGAGCAAGAGGTGTTGGAATTGCAACGACAAAAGCCGTTGTTTGGTCTTTTGTTGGAATTGTTTTATGGGATTTACTATTCTCAATTATATTTTTCTTTTAAAATAGGTATAGATTATGGGCATAGAAGTTAAAAATTTAACAAAAAAATTTGATAAAAAAACTGTAATTAATAATATTTCATTCGAAGTTGAATCGGGAGAAATATTAGCAATTGTTGGGTTTAGTGGATCTGGTAAAAGTACCGTCTTAAAATTAATTTGTGGATTAATCGAAAAAGATTCTGGAATAATTACAACATCCGGAGATATTGCAATGGTTTTTCAATACTCTGCATTGATTGATTCGCTAAATGTTGAAGATAATATCGCATTTGCATTAAAAGAAAGAAAAGATTTAAGAAAAAAATTCACTGAACGACAAATCAAAAATATTGTAAAAGAAAAATTAGCGCTTGTAGGACTATCTGGAATAGAAAATAAATATCCATCAGAACTTTCAGGAGGGATGCAAAAACGTGTAAGTTTTGCTCGAGCTATTGTTACTGAACCTAATATAATTTTGTACGATGAACCAACAGCTGGCTTAGACCCTGTATCATCTACATTAATTGAAGATTATATTGTAAGATTAAAAGAGGAAACACATGCAGCGTCTATTGTTGTAACACACCAGATGTCTACAATTATGAGAACTGCTGATAAAATTATTATGTTGTATAATGGAAATGTAGTGTTTACAGGAACACCACAAGATTTAATGAAGCAAGATACACCATATACAAAACAATTTGTAACGGCATCACTTGAAGGTCCGATGAATATGCTACAAAATTAATTAGATAAGGAAATTTATATATGAAATTATCATCATCATTTAAAGTAGGAATATTATCATTAATCGCATTACTAATATTTTTCTGTACTGTTTTGTGGGTTAAAGGAAGAGCATTCTCATCGGCAAAAAGAATTGAAGTTCAATTTAAAGACGTAAACGGAATGCGTCCAGGATCTGCTGTTCAAATGATGGGGATGAGAGTCGGACAAGTTGAAGAGATTAAACCCGTTATTAATGGGGAATCTAGTTATGTATTATTAAAATTTGTTATTACAAATCCTGATATAAAAATACCTAAAGCATCAATGCTGTCAATTCAACAATCAGGTCTTATTGGGGAACAATTCCTTGAAATCACTCCACCTAAAATAAGAAATGTTTATATCCCAGTATATTCAAGAGAAGGATTGTATAATGGTGCCGAAGTTGAAATCAAACTTGATGACAAATACTATAATGTTGGTTCTGTTAAAAGAACACAAATTATGGCAACATCTACTATCCCTGAAAATATGCAACAATATATCAAAACACCATATGCATATAAATTAGGATATGTAATAAACCTTCCTGGACTTATTTTACCAGAATTTATGGTTGGTCAAATTGTCCAAGGAGAAAATGGCTCAAAACTAAGAATAGCTCCTCTTGATAATGCGGCAATACCATATCCACACCAAACATCAATATATACAGTTGTAGAGCCAATGAGAATCTCTGACTTCTTGGATTTACAATATCAAGCAGCTGCTGCTCTTACAGAAACAAACAAAAAGATTAATGATATGCTTGATGATTCATTAATTAATGATTTAAAACAATCAATATATAATATTAAAAAACTTACTGCTCAAGCTACTACTACTTTAGCAAAAGCTGAAAAACTTATTGATGAATCAAGAGCTGACTTAGAATCAATCATGCTTCAAGCCAATAGAGTATCTGATGAATTCTGTAAATTATCAGGAAATATTAACGGAATTATTGGAGATCCTGAATTTAAACCTACATTAATGGCTACAGCTAAATCAATAAACAATATATGCGAAGAATTAACTCCTATATTAGGATCTGTAGATGCGAAGAAATTTGCAGAAGACTTAAATGCAACTATGAGTAATATTACAGAAATTACAACTGCTGTTAATTCAATGACTAAAGATGAAAAATTAAAATCTCAACTTACAACAACTTTAGATAACTTAAATAAAGCATTATACAATGTATCTTTAACTTTAGAAGCAGTTAATAATCCTAAAGAAGCTGCAAATATTAAATGTATAATGCAAGATGCTGCTGTTACAGTACATAACTTAAGAAAATTTTCAGATAAGCTAAATAAAAGATTCTTATTATTTAGATTAATGTTTTAGAAAGATAAGGTAGAATATGAGTATTATAGGATTTTGGGGTTATCCAAATCCAAAATTGATAGAAAAAACAAAAAATGAATATCCTAATTCCGAATGGATAGATTTAGATATTGATTTTCAATATCCTGATAAAAATATACTACCAGAATCATATTGTAAAATAATCAAAAATATAATTAATAATGCAATAGAACTTAAACCTATTAAAATATTAGCTCCTATTGGAAAAGATAAATGTGATAGTGGTTGGTTTGCGGCTCAAATATTAAAAGATTTAGGTTTCAATGTTCAAGAAAGTATATTTGAAGAATTTACCTATAGGCAAGAATTAAAAATATGTACAAGTAATATGCCTCTATATGATAAAATTACTTCAATTACAGATAATATTATAAAATTAGATACAAATCATTATAAACAATGTCAACCTAAATTTGGTTTTTGGGGAGTACCACCAAATGATTTAGAAATCCTAAAATTATTCCCAAATGAAACCCATGTATATGGCTGGACAAGATGCGTAGAAGCAAAAACACCTGCAGATATAGAATTAGAAATGTTTGTTGATGAAGGCGTTCCAACAGTTTTTTATGCTCAAGCATTTTGTGCAAAAGCTCAACTTGCAAAATATCTTGCTGACAAATACAATGGTTTATATATTGATATAGATGACTATGCTAATAATTCTATAAAAGCAAAGATTGAAGCATTTTTGAGGTTAAGATGATTTATTTAGATGCCGGAACAACTTATTCTAAAATTATAGCTATTGATGAAACATTTGATAGTCAATATCTTGTTAATTCAAAGTCTAATAAATCATATTATATTATTCCATCAGCATTAATAAAAAAACAAAATATAGAAATTAAAAAAGCCTGTGGACATATGTCAAATGCAAATGAAAATGAAATAATTGCACTTGCTAATGGTTGTAAAAATTATATTGATAGTGACGCAACTGTTTTAGATTTAGGAAGCAGAGATGCTAAATGGATTAGATTTAAAAATAATAAATTCCACGACATGGATTGGAACACATCCTGCGCAAGCTCAACTGGAGCAACGGTTGAAATGCTTCTTAAATTCTATAATTTAAAAAGAGAAGATTTAATGTTTAATGAAGAAAAATTTGCTGTAACATGTGGCATTTTTGGACTTGAAAAAATAATGGACGATATTTCTAACGGATCTGATGCAAAAACAGCAATATCAAAATTTGTTCATGGAATTGCATACAATGCTTGGAACTTTGCAAAAAAGCCAAATAAAATTTATTTATCTGGTGGATTTTGCGAAAATAAATGTTTTGTTGATTCTCTTAAACAATATTGTGAAATCCAACTTTTAGGCAGATTTATACTATGTGAAGGACTTATTAATTCAGATAAGGAATTAGTTAATGTCTAATAAAAAAACAGGTGAAATTGGCGAAAATATTGCAGCTGAATATATTCAAAAAATAGGTTATAAGTTAGTTGAACGAAATATCCATTTTTCAAGAAGCTGTGAAATTGATATTATTGCAATAGATAAATCTAATACTCTTGTAGCAATAGAAGTTAAAACTAGAAAATCAGAAATTTGTGGCACACCATTTGAAGCAATAACCACAACAAAATATAAAAATATTAAAACGGGATTGATAAGTTATTTACAAAATCACCCCGAATATAAAAAGTATCGGATTGATGCAATATCAATAATTTTAACCCCTCAAATACAAATACAACATTTAAAAAACATTTAGTTTTGTAACAAAATAAACAATAAAATTAAAGATTAATAAAAAAGATGCCGTAAATCAAAATATAAGAAATTAGGAAAAGG